>JBNMOT010000001.1:0-97159 GCA_051275515.1 Oleispira sp.
CGATGGGTAAGAACGTTGTCGTTTTAGGCACCCAATGGGGTGATGAAGGTAAAGGTAAAATTGTTGATCTACTAACGGAGAAAGCAACTGCGGTTGTTCGTTTCCAAGGTGGCCACAATGCAGGGCATACATTAGTCATCGACGGTGTTAAGACCGCATTGCACTTGATCCCTTCGGGCATCTTGCGTGAAGGCGTTCAATGCATCATCGGTAACGGTGTTGTTGTTGCGCCGGACGCTCTGTTAAAAGAAGCACGTGCTCTAGAGGCTCGTGGCGTACCGGTAATGGAACGTCTACGTATCTCTCACGCCTGTCCTTTGATCTTGCCTTATCACGTTGCTTTAGATCAAGCGCGTGAAATCAAACGTGGCAATGCTAAAATCGGAACGACGGGCCGGGGTATTGGACCAGCGTACGAAGATAAGGTTGCTCGTCGTGGTTTGCGTATTGGTGATATGTATCAGCCAGAATTCGCGGCTAAATTAAAAGACGTTATGGAATTCCATAATTTCTCTTTGGTCAACTACTACGGCGTTGAAGCCATTGATTACGACGAAACGTTAGCATTATGTGTCGATTGGGCTGAACAGATTAAAGCGGTTGTTGTTGACGCGGTTGATCTGGTTCATACCATTCGTGAAGCCGGTGGCGACATCATGTTTGAAGGCGCTCAAGGTACCTTGCTTGATATCGACCACGGTACTTACCCATTTGTAACGTCTTCAAATACGACCGCTGGCGGTGTTGCTTGTGGTTCTGGTGTGGGTCCTTTGTACCTTGATCAGATCATGGGTATTACTAAAGCCTATACGACGCGTGTCGGTGAAGGTCCTTTCCCAACGGAGTTGTTTGACGACGTGGGTGAGCACTTATCAACAGTAGGCCAAGAAAAGGGCACCACCACTGGACGTTCGCGTCGCTGTGGTTGGTTCGATGCGGCATTAGTGAAGCATGCGATCCGTGTTAACTCGGTTAACGCTATCTGCCTAACGAAGCTTGACGTTCTTGACGGCCTAGAAATAGTTAAGGTATGTGTTGGCTACCAAGATGCTGATGGCAATCGCATGAACGTTCCTGCGAGCGCTGATCAGTTTGCAAAGATCACGCCTGTGTACAAAGAATTGCCCGGTTGGACTGAAAGTACAGTGGGCGCTCAATCGTTGGATCAACTTCCAGAGAATGCTAAGGCTTACATTCGTTTTATTGAAGACTCTATTGGCGCCCCTATCGATATTATTTCGACGGGTCCTGATCGCATTCAAACTATTGTATTGCGTCATAGCTTTGCGATCTAAGTGTGAAACGTCATTCTAGATATTAGGATTTTCGGCTTTCGATAAGTTCAAGGCATAAAAAAACCCAGTTCAAATCATTGATCTGGGTTTTTTTATGCCAGCCAGTTAGCTATGCCGTATCTCTTTCGTTTTATTCAGGCTGTAAAACGAACCGCTCAGCACAAATATTGTGCAATACACCTTGCTAAAACACCAACGTAGGACACAAAAAAACCCGCAATCTTGTAAAAAGAAAGCGGGTTTTTTATGAATCAAGACGTTAGCGAACTAACCTTCTTAAACCATTTTAGCGACGACCAGAGCGACGTAGCGCTGCAGGAGTGTAGTCACCTGAACTACGCTCGAAACCAAAATCATAAGAAGTCTCTTCTTCATTATCAAGACCGTTTACTAAGTAACGACCCGAGTTCAAATCATAAATAGTTTCAAGGGTATACCAAGGAACGATTCTATCATAGAACATGATGTTGTGTGCTTCTGCTACACGCCATAGCTCACCACGACCATCGTAATGATCGATAACAGTTGCCTGCCAAGTATCTTCATCAAGGTAGAAAGTACGCTTACCATAGATGTGACGCTTGCCTTCTTTCAACGTCGCTTCAACCTTCCAAACACGGTGAATCTCATAACGTGCTAAATCTTGGTTGATATGACCCGGTTTTACGATTTGATCATACGTAATATCGCCAGAGTTTAACTTGTAAGAGTTGTAAGGCAAATAAAGCTCTTGCTTACCAACTAATTTCCAGTCATAGCGGTCAGTAGCACCGTTGTACATGTCGAAGTTATCAGCGGTACGTAAACCGTCAGACGCAGTACCTGGTCCGTCATAAGCAACCTGTGGAGCACGACGAACACGACGTTGACCCGAGTTATATACCCAAGCTTTACGTGGCTCTTTAATTTGGTCCAATGTTTCATGTACCAAAAGAACGTTACCGGCTAAGCGCGCTGGCGATACAACATCTTGCTTAAAGTAGAACAAAATATTGTCATCTACTGAAGGGTCGTAATCCGTTAATTCATTAGCGAAGGTGAATTCGTCTCTAAAGCGAACGATTGAATAATCACCGTTAGCTTGAGGAGTCGCCATACCTACTATTCGAGAAACACTGCCGCCACGATAACGAACAATATGGTTCCAAATTGCCTCTTCACCCGTTGCTGGGATTGGGAAGGGAGTGCCTTCAATGTAATTAACTAAGCCGCCGCCGCCTGGCACTGTGCTAGTGTCAGTCGCGTTCTTTTTAGTCACATCGTAGATATGTTGCGGGTAAGCAGAAGAGCGTCGAGTCGTATAAACCGGCATGCGATAAGACTCAGGGTACTTTTCGAACATGGCCATTTGGCCCGCGCTCAGCTTATCGGCGTAATCTTTGTAGTTTGCTGCAGTAATCGTATATTTCAACTTATCTGAAGCAAACGGATTAGGGTGTTTATCGCCCCACTCATAGCCAGCAGGAGAGGTAGTAACACCCCCCGTCCATGCTGGTACATTACCGCTAGCGCTAGCGGCTTTTTCAGCCCCTATCGGGGTTAATGATGCACCTAGTTTTGCAGCTTCTTGCGGAGAAACTCCCGCATTCGCTGCAGCAACCATTAAGGAAAGCGCGACTGCGCTCCCAACTTTCTTATAATTTTTCAGCATTTATATGCCCTCGTACTTGATATATGTCTTACAAAATTAGAATGAAAAACTTGCTGCTAATGCAATGTTATCACGATCCTTTCTATCATTGTAATCCCCACCACTATAGTCCGTATAGGTGAAAGTAGCTTGTGCTCTGTTCTGATAAGTTACTCTTATGCCAACTGCGACCGTTAGGCGTTCATCTATAAACTGCGAACCTGGCTCAGGACCGTTACCGATGTCGTAACCCATTCCAACGTAGGGTGTCGTGTTAAAACCTGCAAAAGCATTGTTGTAATTGATCCCCGAACGGAATCGGATACCACCAGAGAGCTGTGAAACATAGCCTTCATCATTACAACGACTCGCATCTATATTAGCAACTGTTCCCCCACTAATGCAATAATCAAATTCAGGGGAGGGTGCGTCAGGATCTATACCCGCATTATTACCAACGCCAAATGCGCCCGAGCGCCCGAATCGTGCATCGTCTAAACTGGGTAAATCAGGTATAAAAGTCGCGCCAATTTCAGCAGCAACAATGAAGCGGTCGCCCCCTAATACTCGATCATAGAATTGGATAAAGGTCATTTGAGCTTGCCACACATCGAACTCGTCATAGCCCTTAGCCAACTCGCCGTATAGGTCTTCAGCACCCAAACCTGCTTTCTCTGCTTCAGCCTTACGCTGCTGGTATAAGCGACTCCATGGTAAGCCAAGACCGCCAAGAAGTAATTCAAAAGAGTTCCATTGAAGCGGTGCATCCGGGCGATAGCTAAATTCACCACTAATAGCAACACCACTTTCACTGGTCGTTGCAAAGCTCATTCCCATTATCATTTGATCTTCAGGGTAAGAGACTTGATAAAGTGGGTAGTAACCCTTATAAAACGCATCGTCATTGACAGAACGGTCATCGCCATTCCCCAAATAGCCGCCACGATCTTGGTTGGTAACCGCACCGCTAATAAAGGGTAATCGGCTGTGGACATTCATAAAATAAATACCATACTCGGTTTCTTCTGCGTAAAAACGAGCAGAGACACCGTATTGGCCGTCATCTTTTGGCTCCACATCCGATAAGCGCTCTGTCACCGGAGCGGTACGATCTTCGATTGAATCGCCAGCTGCGATTTCAGAATCGCGGAAGGCGAGGGTACTAAATTCATCCGCTGTTCCGCCTAAAATAACAGGACCACAGCCATCCGCTGCAAAATCAACATTAGAGAAGAAAGTGCCGCAAGGATCTATGCGTGTTTTTTCCCATTCAAGCTGATAAAAGGCATCCACACTTATATCAGGAGTAATGCCGATTGAGGTATAAATCATATTCACCGGCATTAGTAGATCTTTTACTTCCGCGCCTGGACGGCGAAAAGCAGCAGCATCTACTGGGTTAATGACGTTGAGACCGTTTTGGATAAAAGTACTTTCCCCCCAGCTAATGACCTGACGGCCTACGCGAAATGTTCCTGGCATATTACCGAGGTCGTAATCAGCCCACACATACGCATCAAGAAGATCATAACCAAGACCGGCAGCATTTTTAGTTGCCTCGTTAAGCTCTTTAAACTCAGTCTCATTATCCATGAGTGCCGTATCATAGAAGCCTCTCACACGAAAGAAACCACCGTATTGCTTGTAGTTAATTTCTAAATCGGACCCATATTTGAAAACATTGGTATAAATGCTGTTCTTTTTAAAGTTAAGCGTACCGTCATCAAAGTTACCTGAGGATGCATTACCTTCAAGTCCAATCAGTGCGGCGTTGTACCCATCAATGATATTTGTATCTGGAGCTTCTGTTCTCATCGCAACACCGTAACTAATGGTATTGTCCCAACGAGCCCTGAGATCGCCGAATGTGAACTCAGTAGCTTGAACGCCGCCAGCCACCGCCACGAGGGCGATGGCTAGCGGTAGTTTCGTTAACAATGTGTTATTTATTCTTTTCATTATTGTTACTCTCCTTGTACTGGTGTGTAACCAGTTTGCTCTGTTGCGATACCGTCAATAAATACTGGGTCTTGGTTAAGTGCTGCACCGTTAGTGGAAAAGAAAGAAGCCATTTGAGCGATCATGCTAGAGAACGTCGCATTATCATCACTTGTGATGAAAGTAACGTGGCTGCCTTTAGCAAAAGGAACGTAAGCTTTTTTGTTGAATTCAACCGTAGCAATATTCGTCGCATTGACCTGAGTTAAACCCATTTGCTCTGCAAGAGGTGTTGTTCCCACTAATGCATCACCAGAGGCCTCATTGTGTCTTAAGTTCGTTGGTGTGCCGTTAAGCTCGTAAGACAAGGTTGGTAAAACGTCTACATAAGGATTGGTTTCAGCAGACTTGAAGTAATCATCATTAGGTATGACGTGGTCAGGTGGGTATACACCGCCAAATGCTTGAATGATTGACGTTGGAATCCTGTCCGATCTATCACTACAAGCGCCTGTTTCTGCATTAAACGCAGGGCAATCACCACCACCGATCATGCTATACATCATCACTGGAGTATCATCTTCACGCAAAATATCTGCGAAGTTAATGACATCAGCACTGTTCAACGCGGCTTGTAGCATTGACTGATACTTTTGTAGATTACTGGCATCTTGAGTAAGGTTTAAGCCTCCCAAGATTTTGGCTGTAATGGCCGGCGAGTTCTCGAGTACCTTCGTTAATACGCCACCTGGGTTGCCAAGTACAACACCTTGTATCTTAGGAAGGTTAAGGTTATTCGCTTGCACGGCCTCTTGGTTGTTAACGGCTACAAAAGCTGCAGAAACCATCGCGCCAAGTGAAGAGCCCGCGACATATACCTTATTAACATCAAGGTCAGGCGTGCCGTCATCATTCAGATCAATACTTCCAAGAGTTGCGTTCAGATGCATCAGATCAACAACGCCTTGACGAATGTTGTCACGCAAGCGTCCTAAGTTACCAATGTTGAAGAAGAAATCGCCTGATTTACCTAACATGGGAGTATCGTCAGAACCATCAATGTCCATTGCTACTCGGGCATTGGTACCAGGTTGTGAAGCGAGGTTACGGTGACGTTCTTCAATGTTATCAAAGGCGGTGTCTAACTTTGCGTTCTCTGCATAGCCATAATCCCCATGCTCAACGTTAAAGCCGAAGTAAATATTGTCTCCACCAACACTGTCTCGACTATCACTAACCGGTGCAACACCGTGCAGTGGTAAATCTATTGCAACGGTCACATAGCAATTGATTGCCATCGCGGTTCCCAAAGCAATGCTTGAGGCGCGATCAGCCGTAACGGCGTGGGCGTAAATAATGACAGGCCATTTATCAACAGTTGTACAGTCTGAACCGCCAATTGCGTCTGCAGAATAATTCAGTTTTGACGGAACCGTCATCATCACAGGGGCATATTCTGTTTGATCGAGTGCAGCTAAAGGATAACGATAACTAACGTTAGTCATACCACCGGTGTAACCCGTGATATTGCCATCAGCATCTTTATTCTCGGTAACCCCTTCTGAGGTGAGCGCTCCAGTTGCCGGATCATATTTCATATTATCTGAAGGTGGACTAAGCGTATTATCGGCTGCCCAAACACTGTCGGTTGCGTAGCTTAGTCTAACGGCGGCAGCAATCGTGTTAGCGTCACCCGTGGCCACCGCTGCTGGATCTGTGATGGTAGGAGCCCCAAAACCAACCGGTAGTTCGATTTGACCTTGAATAAAAGCAACCCCAATTTCATAAGGGGTGGTAAGGGGATACGATGATACTCTAAAAATTGAGCCAGTCCCGCTTGCAAACCCAAGGACGCCACCGACACCCGTAACATCAAGAGTCGTAGGGACAGTAGGGGAGGGAATATCGCCACTAACAATCCCATCATTCATAATGAAATTAAAAGGTTGAGGCCCAGGTGTTGCTAATAGTGCGGAGATACCCGATATAATACCAGGTTCATTTGCTGCATCGACAATCGCAATTTCGAAAGCATTCGTTGTTTTCACGAATGCAATTTCGGCGGACGTTGGGTTGTCTACATCGGCAAAGGCTCCTGCGGCTGCCGTTGCTTTAACAATAGTGAGTATCGCTGTTGTTGCTAGTTCATTTGCAGCATCTACATCATTGCCATTATTTGATAAAGCCTCATTTCTGACGGAATCAAAGACTAAGCCCTCTGCCGTTGCAGGTTGAGTTGCCAATTCTTCAACAAAGATTTGAGGTGCTGCCATGGCGGTCAATACGTCAGAAGTACCACCGGTAGTAAACGCATAGCTTAAGATAATGTCGTCTTGACCCAAAGCATTGTTACTTGACGTTGCTAAGTAACTGCCTGCAATAGCTTCCCAGCTTTGCAATACTGCTCTAACAGGCTCAAAATCAGGACTTGGCAGCAGGAGATCGCTCGCCAGTAAAGAGTATTCAGAAGAAGGTGCAATCGCATCACCTTCCGAATCTTTAATTTTATTTGTTAGGGCAATAATGTATTTTGTTTTTGGTTCTAAAGGATTAATTATACTAATACGTAAGTTATTAGTTCTACCGTCGTCTAATGAAAAATAGCTAACGCTGTAATCTACGTCACGAACAGGTTGCTGAGCTGCATCATCAATTGGACTTAGCCCAAGACTTTCTGAAACGGGAATAATACTTTCTAATAGTTCTAATGCGTCAATGCGAGAATCATCTTCTGCATTTCGTAGCTTTATAAGGTTGACTGAATAAAGCTCTTGTAAGGTTGCAGCGTTGAGGCCAGAGGTAAATTCAATATCATGCGGTGCAACCGTTGATGAGCCTGATATTGAGTTTAGGGCTGTGGTTACAGGAGGAACTGAGTCACCCGCGCTTGCAGTACCATCCGTTATTGGGGCATTTAGAAATATTAAGTCATTCATTAAGGGTAATGTTTTACGAGCGGCAGAGAATATGGGCGATGTTGCTGCCGAGCTCCCTGGGCCACCGGCAGTAATTGGCGCGCTATCAACATCGCTATTGCCGGCTAAACTATTTATGTCACATGCCGTTAATCCCATCGTGCTTGAAGCGATTGCGAAGCTTAGGAGGGTTTTATTAAACATAGGGCAGATCCACCTTTCTTTTTTGTTATGATTGTAGTGAGTTAGAAATAGTTTCTTAATATTATTTCAACACATGTTCAAATTATAATCGCCACCCAGATTATGCTCATCACTCCTTAGTATGATTAGTGACAGGACTGTCTAAATTTAATGTTTCGAAAAGTACCAAACTACATTAAAGGTAAAGTTATACTAAAATATTATCAGTCACTCTTTACTTATTAATTACTCTATGTTGATTGTTTATTCCGCTTTTTTAGAAGGTATTATTGCTTTAAATCTCTCCTCCTTAATTTTAAAACTTAACGTATCTAGTTTAAAAATAAGTTTCGTATTTTTTAAGAAATTTATTGTGAAAATAATGGGTTTTTTATGTGCTGCGCATACTGGAGAATTTTTATTCTTTAGTTCTGTATCTTTCCCCTTTCCAGACTCTAGTTTTTGATGAAATTATAATGACATTATTATGTAGTTTAAAATGTCCAAGTGCTCATATGTTGAGACGGATGTTTTATGATTTGAAATTACGCAATTCAATAGAGTTCCCAATCTTTATCTCCAGTATTCCCCTTCGCATCACGAAGCGTGCATTTGGATTGGTTAGGCGGCACTAGAGCGTTCTATTTTTGAGTTAGGACTCCATGCATCTTTCATTCTTGCGCGTGTTAGTAAAAGGCGCGATCGAAGGTTATACCGGCTTGTATGAGCTTTGGGATCATCATTTGATCCCATCGAAGTTGTGAGCCGGTATGAAACAAAACATTGTAGACAGCTTGTGACATGGCGTTGTAACGGCGGGGCAGAGTAGCTTGTAAGAGAAGTGCCTGCAGACACGGGCACCATTAAAAAGGGGGCACAATGTGCCCCCTTTTATTCTACTGTTTAATTGGTATGCGACTCACGGCGTTAGAACGAATAGCTAGCGGCTAAAGCAATGTTGTCACGATCTTTGGTTGTGTTGTAATCGCCACCTTCAAAATTAGTGTAGTTCACACTGATTTGAGTTTGGTTTTGATAAATAAACTTAACACCAATCGCGGTTGTTAAACGCTCGTCGATAAACTGCGAGCCGGGTTCTGGGCCGTTACCCTTGTCATAAGACAACGCAACATTAGGCTTCACATTAACCCCTGCAAAAGCGTTGTTGTAATCGATACCCGCGCGCACTCTTATGCCGCCAGAAAGCTGTGTTACATAGCCTTCATCAGTACAGTTACTAGGGTTTGCGTTAGCGCCTGATTTGCCAGTACCGTAGCCAGTTAAGCAAGGATCAACCTTGCCTAAGGTTTCTGTTGGATTTGCAGCGTTGCCTGCTGCGGTCTGAAAAGCTGCATATATTGTATCAACACCAACAGCATCACCCACACCAAATGCGCCAGAACGGCCAAAACGAGCATCGTCTAAGTCTGGAAGATCAGGAACATACGTTGCGCCAATTTCAGCGGCCACTGCCAAGCGGTCAGCCCCAAGCACTTGATCGAAAAACATAATGTAAGTCATCTGAGCCTGCCAGATATCCATAGTGTCGTAACCGTCTAGCAGTTCACCCGCAAGAGACGTTGCGTTCTGATGAGGAGTTGCCGTCGCCGTTACGCCGCCAAGTTCTTTCAAACGATCTTGGAATAATCGGCTTGAAGGCAATGCAAGACCGCCTAAAATCAGTTCAAAAGCGTTCCATTGAATGGGAGCATCTGGGCGATAGCTAATTTCACCACCAATCGATGCGCCACCTTCAGTCGCTCTTGCAAAGCTTAAACCCATCAATTTCTGATCTTCTGGGTAAGAGATTTGGTACAAAGGATAGCGGCTATCGTAAGTCGCCAAAGGATTAATCTGTCCAGTTTGGGTACCCGTAATAGTGCCTAGCGTGTCGTAGTTGGTGATCGCACCATTAATAAACGGTAAGCGGCTATGGATGTTCATGTAATAAACACCAAATTCAGTATCGCCTAATGCTTCCGAGTACCAGCGTAGCGCTAAACCATACTGGCCATCGTCACGGGCCTCTTCATCAGCAAGGCGTTCAGTGACCGGTGAAACACGATTCGCCAAGCTAGTACCCTGATCAATTTCTGCATCACGGAGGGCCAGGTAATTACGTTCGTCATCGGTACCCGCCAAAATAACCGGTCCGCAGCCGTCAGATGCAAAGTCAGTCGTTGAGAAGAACGTGCCACAAGGATCAGGACGAGTGTTTTCCCACTCTAACTGGTAAAAAGCTTCTAAGGATACGTCTGCACTTATACCGATAGACGTATACATCATATTAACGGGCAATAGACCTTCTTTTACTTCTGCGCCTGGGCGACGAAAAGCAGAAGCGTCTACGGGGTTAATGCTGTTGATGCCACCTTGGATAAAAGTACTTTCCCCCCAACTGACTACCTGACGACCTACGCGGAATGTTGCAGGCATTTCACCAAGATTATAATCAGCCCATACAAACGCATCGAGTAAGTCATAACCACTGCCTGACGCATCCTTGGTCGCATCGTTCAGTTCTTTGAATTCGCGTTCACCGTCCATGATTTCAGTATCATAGAAGGCCTTTGCACGAAAGAAACCACCATAATTCTTATAGTTAACTTCTATGTCGGTAGAGTATTTAACCACATTGGTATAAATCTCATTTTCGCCATAATTTAAATTACCATCATCGTAGTTATACGATGACCCTTCCCCTTGAAGGCCTAAGGCAGACGCGTTACCTGGCGCAACAGTAGCTGCATCAGGTGCTTCAGTACGCCAAGCCACACCATAACTGATAGTGTTATCCCATTGAAGGGTCGTATCACCGAAGTTAAATTCAGTAGCCTGAACGCCAGAAGTCGCTGCCACTAGCGCAAGGGCTAGTGGTAATTTTTTAAATAATGTTTTATTTATTTTTTTCATGATTATCTCCTATTATCCCGACTATTCAGCAGCTGAAACGACTGTTGAATCCGTAATTTCAGGATTCTGACCCATAAACAACTTAGTTGTAAGTGTCACAATCTCAGTAAAAGCACTTAATTCAACATCTTCAGCACCAGGAGAGGCTAGAGAGCCGTGAGAGCTATCAGCATCGTTGAATCTAACGAAGTACTTACCTGTTTCTAGTGCAGCACCATTAGAGTTACCATAAATTTGATTTGTACCTAAAAGCCCTGCAAGAGGGGTTGTACCCGCAAGAGGTGAGGTGGCGGAGTTTGGTACAACTTGATCACCAATAGACTCAATCACCATGTACTTCGCTACAGCGCTAGGAATCAATGACATAGCTTGTGCAAACGATGCTGGGTCAGCAGAATCTAAAGCCCCTTGGAAGACATAGAACAGTTGATTGTAGGATTCACTGTTTTCCGTTAATCCAAAACCCCCCTCAGCTGTTGGCGTAGTAACAGGGCCTTTGATTGAAGGACCAAAGGCAGCGGATGCTTCCAATAAGCGAGGAATAGCACTACCGGGCATACCCAATACCGTTTCAGTGATAAGAGGCAGCGCAGCATTGCCGTTAGCATTAACCGTTGTGCCATTCAAGTTATTGGTTGCAACAAATACCGTGCCGATAATACCGCCCAATGAATGACCAATGTAATGAACCTGGCTTACATCAATGTCAGTAAAGTCGCTGTCGCCATCAATATTAAAAGAACTTAAAGAAGCGTTAAGGTTTAACAAATCCATCACGGCTTGGCGTGAGTTATCACGTGCCGTTTGCAGATGGACTAAATTAAAGAACAAAGAGCCCGAACCATTCAACGACGCATCAGTGCCACTTACCCCTGTTGGGGAGAAGCCACTCGCAACGTTAGTTAAACCGAAATGACGTTCAGCAACCGTTTCACCACCAATAACTAATGCTTGCGTCGCTGCATCCATACCACTGATGTCAGTACCCTTAGCCCCTAATAAGCTAGCAAAGATTGGCGTTGTTGTTCCTGAAATCAAATCCGTTGGCATTACACCGTGCAGAGGTAGATCAATTGCAATAGTCACAAAGCCTTGAGATGCCATTGAATTAGCAACGGCTAAAGAGTTGGTTCTGTTACCAAAAATACCATGCTGATAAATGATAACGGGGTAGCCAGCACTTGTGGGCTCGCCAGTTGAAGGTTTAACAACCAATACGGGTACTTCACGCATGCCATTCTTCTTAGCAAACGGATATAGGCGCGTAACATTGGTAGAAGGTGGTGAAGCACCTAAGATAGGTAATAATCCATCATCAGCAGACCACTGGCTGATAATGGTATTGCCTGCACTTGTTTGACGTGCAATACAAACAGCATCATTAACGTCAGTTGGAGTACATAAGTAGCCAGCTGCAACAGGATCTTCGCCAGTATAGGCACCAGCAGGCGCTTCTAAATAGTAAGGAAGATCGATAGTCCCCGTTAATACAGTGGCTGAAGAGCCTGAAAATGCTGGAACGAAATTTGCAATGTTTAGACCAGGTCCAGGTAAACTTACAGTGCGGGGTCCTGGCGTTTGTAAACTAGTTGCTAGACCAATAACAGCAGCAACTGACTCTGCTGGAACGTTATATGGTGATGCCGTTAAAGTCGTTACAGCTTCATCCTGACCTGCACTGGGATCACCTGGGTTGTTTGCAAAGGCGGCTGCAACAACAGCTCTAAGAACAGGATTTTGCTGTAATAATGGATTCGCATTACCCGGTGCGGCCATTGTGCTTAATACTTCAATACCACCGCCGGTAGTCAGGGTATAAGCCATTACTAGGCCTTCTGTATCTTGCTGCTTAGCGCCAAGGTAAGCTTTTGCAAGCGCCGTCCAGTTTTGTACTAAGTCACGCACAGGTGCTAGTGCAGCACTCAATAAAACACCGTCTCCCGCAAGCGCGCGGAATTGGTTTGGCATTTCTATCGCCTTACCCGCAACATCGGTAATCGCGTTAGCACCGTTATTGGCAATAATGACTAGGTAACGTGTTTTTGAGGCTAGAGGCTTAGTCAAGTTTACGCGCAGTGCGTATTTGCTAGCCTCGCCTTCTGGGGTCGCATATTTTATTCTTGAAACAGTAAAGTCTGTAAATTCAGTATCGAAAGGACTTTCTCCAGCGACTAGATCTCCAGTAATGGGGTCATCATAATTTAACGGTAAAAGAATGACGTTTTCAGTCGGATTAATCGATGCTGCATCTATATCGCCTGAAAGAGGAATGTCGATTTCTGCAATAATCGAAACACCGTCCATTTCGTTTAAGGCGTTAATTACGGGGTTGTAACCTTCTTCTCCAACACCAATTAATACACGATCGCCGTCGCTATTAGTTGTGTATGCCCCTGCATTATAAAGAGTGCCATCGGCATCTTCTGGATAGACAGGAGAGCCATCCGCATTCTTTGGGAAGCCAAATAGGAAATCGGTAGCCAATGGTAATTGCGCACGCGCGGGGTTGAATAAAGGGGTGACGGTAGATGGAACCTGTCCTGCTTGGCCCGCAAGAATTGGATCGGATGCTACTGCGTCGCTGTCGGCCGTACTACTTAAATTACAGGCCGTTAATCCCGCTGTGCTTACAGCAATTGCGAGACTGAGGAGGGTCTTCTTCAGCATAAGGCTACCTGTCTTCTTTGTTATGTTTATTGTTGTAAATTAAACGTGTTCTTTAAGTTTAGACCACTTTTAACAGATGCTAAGACTATAAACGGCTAATGCCTCATGCTCATCACTCTTTAGGATGATTTGGAAAGGATATTGAATGGTTTTTGTGTCATCATGTAACTGTATGAAGGATTTTAACTGATAATTTGCTAAATAATTACGCGCCCCAAGCCCGGTAAACTTAATAGTGATTAGTATTTGATCATTTATTATTTATCATTCATTAGTACTTGGGTTAGGTTATTAGTACCACAAAGGGATTTATTTCTGCTGGCTACACCCGAGGTGCGATATCGCATACAATAGCGCCTTTGTTTTGATCTCTACTGATATATTTTTAAGGAAACTGACATGGCTAAGCAAGACAACGTTGTAATCGTAGGCGCGGCACGTACTCCAATGGGCGGCTTTAATGGCAGCTTAAGTTCAGTTAGTGCTACCGATTTAGGTGCCTTTGCTATTAAAGAAGCGGTATTGCGTGCAGGTATTGATGCAGCGGATGTTGAAGAAGTGGTTATGGGTAATGTACTACCTGCCGGTCTTAAGCAAGGTCCTGCTCGTCAAGCGATGCGTAAAGCGGGCTTGGCAGATGCCACAGGCGCCACTACGATCAATAAGCTTTGTGGTTCGGGTATGAAAGCCACCATGTTTGCTCATGATGCGATTAAAGCCGGTTCGATCAATATAGCGGTCTCGGGTGGTATGGAATCTATGTCTAATGCACCTTACATATTGGAAGGTGTTCGTACCGGTTTGCGCATGGGCGCGGGTCCTGCGCCACAAGATCACATGTTTCTTGATGGTTTGATGGATGCTGAAACAGGCCGTTTAATGGGCTCTTTCGCCCAAGACGTTGCAACTCAAAAAGGTTATACCCGCGAAGAGATGGATGATTATGCAATCATGTCTTTGACCCGTGCAAAAGCGGCAATCGAAGCCGGTTTGAATAACGCAGAAATCGTTTCTGTAACGGTTAAGTCTCGTAAAGGCGATACGGTTGTTGATAACGATGAGCAGCCTTTCAACGCTAACATCGAAAAGATTCCTTCGTTGCGCCCAGCGTTCGCGAAAGACGGTACGATTACGGCGGCGAACGCGTCTTCCATTTCAGACGGTGCCTCTGCACTGGTATTAATGCGTGAAAGCACGGCAGAAGAGAAGGGCGTGACCCCATTGGCTCGCATCGTTGCGCACAGCACGCAATCTCAGCACCCTTCTGAATTTACGATTGCGCCTTGCGGCGCCATTGAAAAAGTTTTAGCTAAAGCCGGCTGGGCGAAAGACGATGTTGATTTGTTTGAAATCAACGAAGCGTTTGCCATGGTGGCTATGATGCCCATTCGCGATCTTGGTTTGGATATCGAGAAAGTAAACATCTACGGTGGTGCTTGTGCACAAGGTCATCCAGTTGGCTCTACCGGTTCTCGCTTGATCGTTACCTTGATCAATGCGCTGAAGAATACGGGTGGAACTAAGGGTGTTGCGGCGCTGTGCATTGGTGGTGGTGAAGCGACAGCGATGGCAATCGAACTGATTTAATGACCACGCTATTGCGTATCGTTCAATACAGTCGATGATTGTTAATTAAAGCCGTTGCTATTTTACGATACCAGCGGCTTTATTTTGGAAGGGCATTCCATGTTAGGCGAAAAAGACAGTCTTAAAGGTAACGCGCCTGTTAAAGACACTAACACGGCTAAAGATACGAACACGGTGAAAGGGAATGAAGCCGAAGAGTTTATTAAAAGGATCGTAGTGAACGTTTTATTCACTGGTGTCATGATGGTAGTTGGTGTGGGTATTGCAATTTATTACATTAGTGGCGCGGTTTAGTCAGAAAATGGGCACATATTATTAAGGGCACATTATTAAGGGCGCATTATCAAGGGCACTATAAAACGCAGCAATCATTTAAATTATGGATTAACACGGAGATAGAAATATGACGGTAGAACCGCTCTCAGAGCGTATGCTGAACAATAAGGCACATTGGCAAAAAATTGGCAGTGAAATCTTACAGTATTACGGCTGCAGCGAAGATTATGCCGGTATTGGTCGTTGTATTGATCACTGGAAACAGCAGGCTGGCCCTGACGAGCGTAAATACAAAGAAACCGAAGTATTAGACGGTTTAGGTTTTTTATTAGGTGAGCTGTGTATTTTAGAGTTGGGTGGTAGTTGGGTTTGGATAACCGATGAATACGGATCGACCCCGGCTATATGCCATGCTGGAGCAGAAACGGTGAGCTACATTGTCGATTCTATTTCTCGCCGACTGCGCGATGAAAGCTGCGCAGAAGACGAAATACCCACCATTGTTGCTATGTATGAACGCAGTCAATTCGGCCAATTAAATTAGTTGAATATCATCTTACTAAAATCTAATAAGTCGTCATGAAGAAAAGAATAGTCTAGCTGTTCTTTCACTTTTTGATTGCTAATGATCTTCCCTCGTGAATCTGTTTGGCCAGAGAATACTGGTTCATAATTCCCTAAATGACTCAGTGCGGCCTGATAAAATTCACGTCGAGTCGGATGCTGCGAGGCGCAGGCATTAAACACCTCATCCCAACAGTTTTGATCAATCACTGCCCGTATAATTCCAATGCAATCATCGCGATGAATCATGTTCACTCGTGCATCTGGATTTTTAATGGTTTTGCAATAAACAGAATCATCCTCTGTCGCGGTTAAAAAGAAGCGCCCAGGGTGGCGTTGATAGCCGATTAATCCTGAAAAACGAATGATGCTGGTTTTAAAGTGCGCATTGTTTTGAAATAACCCTTCAATGTCTAACAATGGGCATGGCTTTAACGCAGTCGCATCGTTTTCAGTTATCGCCTGAGAATCAAGGTGGGCAGAATCTTGGTATACCGACGTCGAGCTAATAAACAAAACGTGTCGAATCGTTGAGTGTTCTATTTCGGCTATTAACCGCGTATAAGCCTCAATATTTTTTGAGGGGATGTTAATAATTAAAATGTCAGCCTGTAAAAATTCATTCTCATGGCTGTTCTTTCGTGCATTCAACACTTCTATATCGTAAGCCTGTGCTTCAATGCCCGCGTTGCGAAGTTGCGCTAAGCGTTCCGGGCCTCGGGAAGATGCCTTAATGTGAAAATTGGCTTGGTTCAGTTCTATTGCCAGTGGTAACCCTAACCAGCCACTGCCTAAAATGCTGATGCGTTTCATAATTTTTTAACCTGAATACTTCTATATTTTTAGTAATTAGCCTGTCTAATGGAGGTTGCCCTTGCCTTTCAAAAACTGACCTTTACAATCGCGGCTAAAATGATCATACCCAATCACATTAGCGAAGTCGTGTCATGAACCGTAAAAAAAAGATTAATAAGATTTTAGGCAAAAAGATCAGAAAGGCGAATGCTAAGCTAGCCCCTAAAGATACCAAGCCGGCTTATATCTCTAAAGCAGATCGCGCCGCCGCAGAAATCGCTGACCATCAAAAAAGTGAAAAAGTAGATAATGAATTGCTATAAGTCGTTCTTATTTCGTAGCAGATGCTTTATTATGCCCTTATCCCAGGGGGTGGCGAGTTAGATATGTTCTGATAAAAGAATTTTTCTAACGAGCCTGAGATGCAATTCAATGCAAACTCCTTGAACCTGATCCGGTTAATACCGGCGTAGGAATGGGCAGTTGAATTGATTGTACGCATTTAATCAACACTACACGCTTGCTACGCTCGACCGGGTCTTCTCTTATTTTTGAGGCAGACCTAACTAATGAAAACCCTACCTTTATCCCTTGCGATAGCCACGGCTATTAGCGGTTCCATGATTACCCATACTGTTAGTGCCGAACAGCCAGCAGAAGCAATTGCGCTTGATGTTGTGACGGTGAGTGCAGATTTCCGTGATTCCAATGTTCAAGAGCTACCGGAAGCGGTTACGGTTATCGGTGCTGATGATATTACCGCGCGAAGTGCACAGCATCTTGAATCAGTATTAAGTTTTGCGCCGAATGTTAACTTTTCATCGGGTGCGTCCCGAGGTCGTTATTTTCAAATTCGAGGCATTGGCGAACGTAGTCAGTTTGTTGATCCAGTAAACCCATCAGTGGGTTTGATGATTGATGGTATCGATATGACCGGATTAGGCGGCGCAGCGACCTTGTTTGATGTTGAGCAAGTTGAAGTATTACGTGGGCCGCAAGGTACACGCTTTGGTGCGAATGCTTTGGCGGGCATGATCAATATTAAAAGTAACGATGCCACCAAGGAAACTGAAGGTTATGTTGCCGCGAAGGTCGGTAATTATAATACTCACAGTGAAAGCGCCGCCATCTCAGGTTCTGTTAGTGATAATGTGCAAGGTCGTTTGGCGATTAATAGCTTTCAGTCTGACGGCTATATGGAAAATGAATTCTCAGATAAAGACAATACCAATAACCTTGATGAAGTGGTTGTTCGTGGTAAGTTAGCGGCTCAGGTTTCTGAAAATACTAATTTAGGCCTGACCTATTTTTATGCCGACATCGATAATGGTTATGATGCGTTTAGTCTTGATAATAACCGCACAACTTACTCCGATGAACCGGGCATTGATGCGCAAGAAACTCATGCTTTTGCGTTGAATCTGGATTCGAAACTGAGTAACGCGGTGATGCTAGAAACGGTATTGACCACGGCTAAAAGTGATGTGGAATACCGCTACGATGTTGATTGGGCATATGGGCAGTATGATGACAATACGGGGAGCTGTGTTGTTGCTCAAGGGCCATGTTTAGAAACGGAGGCTGGTGCATGGGGTTATAGTTACGCCGATCAATATTTACGTAATTATCAACGTAATAGTATCGATATACGCTTCCTTTCGGCTGACAATGGCCGAATATTCGCTAATTCAACTGATTGGGTCGTTGGTATTTATCATCAGACTCGTAATGAAGAATTGACTCGTAACTATACTCCGGACCCAAAATATACCAGTGAGCTTGATGTCACTAGCACTTCTATCTATACCGAGTTAACCACAGATTTAAGCGTTCAAAGTCGAATTATTTACGGTGTACGTGTTGAGCAATGGCGTAACGATTTTGAAAATAGTTTAATGACCAACAGTGATGAAACAGAAACTTTATTCGGTGGTCAGGTGACGTTTGAACGCCTACTGAATAATGATCATCTTGCATATGCCTCATTGGCACGGGGTTATAAGGCCGGGGGCGCTAACTCGGCGACCGTGGTGAGTGAAGATAAGCGCACTTTTGATACGGAATATAATAATACTCTTGAGGTCGGTTTAAAGTCGTCGATGTTAAACGATGGGCTCGTGACTCGAATAGCTGCTTTTTACATTCAGCGTAAAAATCAACAAGTTAAACAATCTTTTGTTACTCAAGACGTCGGTGATGCCCCTGATTTTACGGATTTTATTGCCAATGCTGCGGAAGGTATTAACCAAGGCCTAGAGATTGAAAGTCAGTGGCAGTTATTGGATCAGTTACGTTGGGATGTATCTTTTGGGTATTTAAAAGCGGAGTTTACGGATTATAAAATTAGCGCACAAGATGACGACGATACGAGCAAGTTGATCGATAAAAAAGGCCGTGCGCAAGCCCACGCACCAGAATACAGCTTGGCAACAGGGTTAAGCTTTTCTGCAACGCAGGCGCTTACTTTATCGGTAGAGTCTGAAGCAAAAGATACCTTCTATTTTTCTGATAGCCATGATGGTCAATCAAAAGAGTATGTATTATGGCATGCACGTATTGCTTACGATCAAGGGCCTTTTGCAGCCGCTGTTTTCGGTCGTAATTTAACCAATAAAGATCAAGAAGTACGTGGCTTTGGAGGTTTCGGTAACGACCCTAGAGATGGCTATGTTGAAAACCGTTATATACAGTTCGGTGAGCCTCGCACATTCGGTGTGGAAGCACGTTACTCTTTTTAAACATTAATGAAAAAATAGAAATCCGCTATAGGGCTAACAAATATGATTAAAGACGCTATGCAGCTATCAGTAGAAATTAGTAAGTACCCATTAGCGGATGACTATATTCCGGCGATTAAAGATTTTATCGAACGCCTGCAAGCGACAGCAGGTTTGAGTGTGGTGGGTAATACCATGAGCACTCAAGTCTTTGGTGATTACGATTTAGTGATGGATACCCTAAAAGAAGAGATACGCCGTTCGTACCAACAATTTGGCAAGGCCATTTTTGTGTGTAAGTTTATTGGTGCTAATTTAGACCCGGCTTTAAATCCCCATGGCGATGATTAATGGCCCAGTTTTTACTCAAGTATATATAGAAGGATGAAATCCTAGTGGACACATTTTACCAAGGTATTATCACCGCGGCTCAGGCAATGAGTATTTGGGAAGTGATCGCCGTCACTTTAGGTGTCGCTTATCTAGTATTGGCGATGCGCCAGAATATACTGTGCTGGTACGCCGCATTGGGCAGTACGGCTATTTTTAGCTGGTTATTTTGGGATGTAAGCCTAGTGATGGAGTCGGGGCTGAATGTTTATTATGTGATTATGGCTGTTTATGGCTGGTGGGTTTGGCGCGGTAATGCTCAGGCAAGGGTAAAAACAGTCGGAATAAAAGCTGTCGAGATTAAAACCTGGTCGTTATCCCGCCATACCGTCGTCATTACTACGGTTATATTAATTAGCCTTGTAACAGGCTATGGTCTAGAAAAAAATACCGAGGCAGCGTTACCCTATTTAGATTCTTTTACAACCTGGGGTGCGGTGATCACCACGTATATGGTCGCGCAAAAAGTATTAGAAAACTGGTTGTACTGGCTGGTGATTGATACCGTTGCGATTTACTTATACATCGACAGAGAGCTGTATTTGACCGCCTTACTGATGGCGATCTATGTTGTGTTAGCCGTATTGGGTTGGTTTATGTGGCTAAAAGAATACCAACAGCAAACTGAAACCTACTCCGTTCAAGCGGCTGTATAACGATGACATTAGCGGAGATATTAGACGACTGGCCTTTATGGGGCCTATCAAAAACCCCCATTAAGAATCATCAGATTTCCATACTTGAAGGGGGATTAACCAACACCTGTTATCAGCTTTCATTAGACAGTGGCGAGTATATTATTCGTATCAGTGCGGCCAATACCGTCGCCCTAGGCATTGATCGTAATGTCGAAAAAGCGATTCATCAACTCGTCTCGAGCTTAAATTTTACCAGTGCTATTCGTTATTGTGATGACGATCATCGTTACTGGATTCGGGATTATATCGAAGGTGAAGTCCTTGCTGATAATGTAGTCAGCATAAGTCATAATACCTTGTCTTATATGGTCGAGCAGTTAAAAGCACTGCATCAGATTCCTATCGAAATAGAATTGCCCGTCGTTAATATTAGTGAGAAAGCGGAAGCGTATTGGACAATGTTGGCGACGCAGCAACCCGATAATGAAATATTGAAAATGAAACCCCTTATGCAGGTGGCCATGAGTGAACCGCCAGCAGGAGAATTTTGCTTGTGTCACCTAGATCCAGTATTAGCAAACTGGTTGTATACCGCTGAAGGATTGCAGTTATTGGATTGGGAATACGCCGGTTTTGCACATCCATTATGGGATTTAGCCGCATTATTTCAGGGAATTAAGCACTCATTTCAACAATTAGAAAAAAAATTAGAAAAAAATAGTGCCTCTGAAATTGAGGAAAATTTAGAAAATCAGATACTGTCCTTATACGGCGTATCCGACCTAGTGGCGTGGCGCAGAGCCTGTTTACAAATGGAGTATTTGTCATCCCTCTGGTATCAAGCGCAAGCCAAAATCGACTCATACTAAAGGACTATAGTCCGCCGTTCCCTTGTCCTAAGACCCTTAGATGTTAGACTAGTCTGCAATTGAATGAGCATTCAGTGGACTAGAAGTGTAACTATGGCTAGAGTCGGAACAGAGAAACAACGTAAACAAGAATTAATCGAAGCGACTATTAAATCCATTGAAGACCATGGTTTTCAAGGTACTACGATTCTCACCATCAGCCGCCAAGCTAACTTATCGGCGGGCATCATCAGCCATTACTTTGGCAGCAAGCAAGGTCTTATCCTTGCTACCATTCGTTATCTTCTAGAAGAACTAAAACAAGGTTTATTACAGCAGATCGCCCACTGTGAACAACCGCTTACGCCTGAATTAAGGCTGCAGATGATTGTTGATACTAACTTCGCTTGTTTCCAGCAGTCTACGTCGGTCACTCGAACTTGGTTGTGTTTTTGGGCGCAGGCGTTACATGACCCTGAATTAGCGCGTTTACAATCCGTTAATAGTCGGCGTCTGCTGCAGAATTTATTGTATTCCTACCGACAAATTATTCCGGATAAAGAACGCGCTTTTCTAGCAGCTAATATGACAGCTGCTATGATTGATGGACTATGGCTGAGAAGTAGTCTGAGTAAAACTAGCCAAGATGAATTTAGAAAAGCTGAGCACGTGTGTAAGCAATTCATAGCAATACAATGCCAGTTGGGAAAAGATTTATGATTTTGAAAAACTTTATCAATGGCGAATACCTTGATAATAACAGCGGTAAAACATTTGACGTTATCAACCCTGCAACAGGGTTGTTAGCTTATAAAGTGGAAGTCGCTGACGAGAAAATTCGTTCTGCCGCGATTGCAAGTAGCCAGCAAGGGTTCGAAATATGGTCGGCAATGACCGGACTTGAGCGTAATCGTATTTTACTAAAAGCGGTTCAGTTATTACGTGAACGTAATGACGAACTTGCCAAAATTGAAGTGATTGATACCGGTAAACCATGGCAAGAAGCTTCGGTCGTTGATGTGGTAACCGGTACTGACTCTATTGAATATTTTGCAGCCCTGGCACTCAGTATTGAAGGTACGCAGCAAGATTTAGGCGGTGATTTTTATTATACCCGTCGTGAGCCGTTGGGCATTTGTGCCGGTATTGGTGCGTGGAACTATCCCTTGCAGATTGCCTGCTGGAAAGCGGCCCCGGCGTTAGCCTGTGGCAATAGTATGATTTTTAAACCGTCGGAAGAAACGCCCCACGGTGCCTTAAAGTTAGCCGAAATATTTTTTGAAGCAGGTATTCCCGCCGGTGTATTCAACGTCGTTCAAGGCGATGGTGAAGTCGGTGCTTGGTTAACTACCCATAATGACATTGCTAAAGTGTCGTTTACGGGTGAGGTCGGTACGGGCAAAAAAGTAATGACCGCCGCCGCGACTAATTTAAAAGATGTCACCATGGAACTGGGTGGTAAATCGCCGCTGATTGTTTTTTCAGACGCGGATATTGATGACGCCGTATCGGCAGCGATGCTGGGTAATTTTTATACACAGGGTGAAGTGTGTACGAATGCAACGCGGGTTTTTGTGCAAGAGGATATTTATCCACAATTTATTGCACAGTTAAAAGAGCGCACAGAAAAAAATATTATTGCTGGTGATCCTATGGATCCAGAGACCAACTTTGGTGCTTTAATATCCAGTAAACATCAGGCACTAGTATTAAGTTATATCGAAAAAGGCACTAAAGAAGGTGCCTTTTTATTAACGGGCGGTCAGGCACTGCAGCCAAATGGTTTTGAAGGTGGCTATTTTGTTGCACCGACCATTTTTACTGACTGCCGTGATGATATGACCATAGTAAAAGAAGAAATTTTTGGCCCCGTCATGTCGGTGTTAACGTTTGCGACAGAAGACGAAGTCATTCAACGCGCTAATGGTACCGAGTTTGGATTAGCCGCGGGTGTATTCACCAATGATATTCGTCGTGCACATCGAGTGGTTAAGCAAATGGAGGCAGGAATCTGTTGGATTAATGCTTACGGTGCGTCACCCGCCGAGATGCCAGTAGGCGGCTATAAGCTTTCGGGTATTGGTCGTGAAAATGGATCGTCCACGATACATCAATATACTCAAATTAAATCTGTCTATGTGGGCATGCAGCCACTAGAAAGCCCTTTTTAATGTGTGTTGTGATGATGCTAGCGGTGATGGTAATAGAATGAAAAATCAAATGAGTAGCACACGTTACGATTACATTATTGTGGGGGCAGGTTCAGCCGGCTGCGTGCTGGCTAACCGTTTGTCTGAAGATCTTAATGCGTCGGTTCTATTATTAGAAACGGGGGGCAGTGATCGCAGTATTTTTATTCAGATGCCAACGGCTTTATCGATACCGATGAATACTAAGAAGTACGCATGGCAATTTGAAACAGAAGAAGAACCTCATTTAGATAATCGAAAAATGCATTGCCCAAGAGGCAAGGTATTGGGTGGCTCATCGTCCATCAACGGTATGGTGTATGTTCGTGGGCACGCAAAAGATTTTGATGAATGGGCAGAAAAAGGCGCAACCGATTGGGATTATGCGCATTGCTTACCGTATTTTAAAAAGTCTGAGAATTGGGCGCTCGCGGCGGAAAATCCTGATACGAAAGACTATCGTGGCACGGAAGGTCCACTGGGTGTGAACAACGGTAACCAGATGAAAAACCCTTTATACCAAGCATTCGTTGATGCCGGTGTAGAAGCGGGATACATGGACACTCCTGATTATAATGCCCAGCAACAAGAAGGCTTTGGTCCGATGCACATGACGGTTAAAAACGGTGTGCGCTGGTCGACGGCTAATGCCTATTTAAGACCGGCTCGTGCGCGACCTAATTTAACGGTTGTAACTCATGCATTGGTGCATAAAGTTTTATTATCGGTTGATGCAGGTGAGAAAAAAGCAACAGGAATACGTTATGAACGCAAAGGAAAGGTTGTAGACGTTCAGGCAAATAAAGAGGTTATTTTATCGGCGGGTTCTATTGGCTCTCCGCATTTATTGCAGCTATCAGGTATTGGCGCGAAAGAAACATTAGACAAAGCGGGCATCGAGTGCCTGCATAACTTGCCCGGTGTGGGTGAGAACTTACAAGACCATCTTGAGTTCTATTTTCAGTTTAAGTGTAAGCAAGCGATTACGTTAAATGGAAAATTAAGTGTGTGGAGTAAGTTTTTAATCGGTGCTAACTGGTTCTTTTTTAAGAAGGGTTTAGGCACGACTAATCATTTTGAATCCTGTGGTTTTATTCGCTCTAAAGCGGGTATCGAATGGCCAGATTTACAGTATCACTTTTTACCCGCCGCGATGCGTTACGATGGTAAAACTGCATTTGCTGGGCATGGTTTTCAAGTGCATATAGGACATAACAAACCTTCAAGTCGCGGAGCGGTAAAAGCGATCAGTGCCGATCCTAAAGCAGCACCGAGTATTCTTTTTAATTATTTGGCGGAAGAAGCTGATAAAGAAGGCTTTCGCGATTGTGTAAAACTGACGCGTGAAATTATTAACCAACCGGCTTTTGATCAATATCGTGATGATGAGATTCAGCCCGGTGTGCACGTACAAACAGATGAAGAGATTGATGCGTTTGTGAGAGCCCATGTTGAAAGCGCATATCATCCCTCTTGTACCTGCAAAATGGGCACCGATGACCTGTCGGTTGTTGACCCAGATACTCGAGTTTATGGAATCAAAAATTTACGCGTCGTTGATTCCTCTATCTTTCCAACCATCACTAACGGTAATTTAAACGCTCCGACGATTATGGTCGCAGAGCGCGCAGCGGACTTAATTAAGTCCAGCGCTACTTTACCGCCCAGCGATGCAGAAGTGAGAATGGCTTCAGATTGGAAAACCGTGCAGCGCAGTAAGTTTTAACATTAAAGAAAAAATCATAACTAGAAGAGGAAATGAAGATGAAAATAAAAGCTCTATTATTATCAGTAGGCATGGTATTGACAGGAGTATCAAATGCCAATCAATGTGATACGGTACGTTTTGCCGATGTCGGCTGGACTGATATTACCGCAACGACGGCGTTAACGTCAGTGGTATTAGAAAGCATTGGTTACAAAACCAAAACACAAGTTTTGTCAGTACCTATTACTTATAAAGCTTTAGAAAATAAAGACATCGATGTGTTTCTAGGTAACTGGATGCCTACAATGGAAGCTGATATTAAGCCTTACATTGACAATGGTTCAGTTGAAAGTATTAAGAAAAATTTAGCAGGGGCTAAATATACGTTAGCCGTGCCTAAAGTTGTTTATGATGGCGGCGTTAAAACGTTTGCGGATATCGTTAAATACGCTGATAAATTTGATAGTAAAATTTATGGTATTGAGCCAGGCAATGATGGCAACCGTTTAATTCAAACTATGATTGATGATAATGCGTTTGGCTTAAAAGGCTTTGAAGTTGTTGAGTCTAGCGAAGCCGGTATGTTGTCTCAAGTTAAGCGTCAGACACGTCGTAATAAATGGATTGTTTTCTTAGGTTGGGAACCCCATCCAATGAACTCAAACTTTGAACTTGCTTACCTTGAAGGCGGGGATGATTTCTTTGGCCCTAACTTAGGCGGTGCTAATATTTATACCAACGTTCGTAAAAACTATACGGTTGAATGTAAAAATGTGGGTCAGTTACTCAACAACCTTACGTTTACTTTAGCAATGGAAAACGAAGTGATGGCCGCCATTCTAGATGCGGGCAAAAAGCCTAATGTTGCGGCAAAAGAGTGGATCAAAAAGAATCCTGCTATTTTGGATGCTTGGCTAAAAGATGTAACCACGTTAGAGGGAAAGCCTGCATTAGCAGTCGCGAGCGCTCTCCTTAAATAGACGGTAATTAATACGTCTATTTAAACATTTACAGTCATAGAAAACTCAATAACACACAGAGGCTGCGAGTAGTAATAACTGCTCGCAACAAGAGATTCCATGGAACAGTTTAAATTACCTTTGGGTAATTATATTGAAATATTTGTCGACTGGTTAGTTGATAACGGAGCATCCTTTTTTGATGCCATATCTGAATCATTAGAATGGCTGATAAGCTTATTTACGGATGCGCTACTTTGGCTTCATCCCATCGCCTTTATCATATTGGTCGTCGCCATTGCGCTTTATTTTCGACGTTCTGTGGGTCTTGCTGTTTACGCGGTTGTGGCGTTAACGTTGATTTGGAATTTAGGGTATTGGGTTGAAACCATGCAGACCCTTGCCTTAGTTTTGTATGCAGCTTTATTCTGTATGGTCATTGGTTTGCCCATTGGTATTTACGCGGCGCATCATGCGACCTTCTATAAATTTTTACAGCCAGTGTTAGATCTTATGCAAACGGTTCCGACGTTTGTGTATTTAATTCCAACACTGACGCTATTTGGTTTGGGTGTTGTACCTGGGTTAATTTCTACGATTATTTTTGCGATCGCAGCACCGATAAGACTGACGTATTTAGGGATATCAGAAGTGCCTCAAGATATTCTGGAAGCGGGCCGATCCTTTGGTGCCAGTAAACGCCAACTTTTATTTCGTATTGAGTTGCCAGCCGCCGCCAGCAGTATTGCTGCTGGGGTGACTCAGTGCATCATGTTGTCTTTATCCATGGTGGTCATTGCAGCCTTGGTGGGCGCAGATGGTTTAGGTAAGCCGGTTGTGCGGGCGTTGAATACCGTTGATATTGCCAGTGGTTTTGAGGCCGGTTTAGCCATCGTATTATTAGCCATTTTACTTGACCGTTTATTCAAGGCGGGACAAATAAAATGATTAATATTAAAAATTTGGATGTGGTGTTTGGTGATAAGCCAGAGCGTGCATTGGCGTTATTGGACCAAGGACAAGAACGCGACGAGATCAGTAATAACAGCGGTTTGGTGGTGGGCGTTAATAACGCCAACTTACACATCAGTAAGGGTGAAATTTGCGTATTGATGGGACTGTCAGGTTCTGGTAAGTCGAGCTTATTGCGTTGCATTAATGGCTTGAATGATACGACGCGTGGTTCTATTGAAATAGATCATGAAGGCGACGTGATTGATTTAGTCAGTGCCGATGCTGATACGCTAAGAGCGATACGCACTAAGCGCATGTCGATGGTCTTCCAAAAATTTGCTTTAATGCCTTGGCTAACCGTGGCGCAAAATGTTGCTATGCCACTTGAGCTACAAGGCCTTGATAAAAAAGAAATCAAACAGCGAGTCGATGCTCAACTTGAGCTAGTGGGTTTAGAGCAATGGGCAAAACACAAGCCGAGTGAGTTATCAGGGGGTATGCAGCAACGTGTCGGTTTAGCCCGAGCGTTGGTGACGGAATCTGACATCTTGTTAATGGATGAGCCCTTCTCTGCTTTAGATCCGCTTATTCGTACTCAACTGCAGGATGAACTTATTCAGCTGCAGGAAAAACTGAATAAAACCATTATTTTTGTGAGCCATGATTTAGACGAAGCGCTGAAGCTGGGTACTAATATCGCAATCATGAAAGATGGTGAAATTGTTCAACAGGGTAAGCCAGAAAGCATCGTATTAAATCCGGTGAATGATTATGTTAAGCAGTTTGTTGCCCATACTAATCCGATACATGTCTTGAAAGCAAAATCGATTATGCGCCCGATTACGGATATGGCATTGACTGAAAAAGGTTATTGTTTAAGTAAGCGTCATGATTATTGGTTAAGCTCCAATCAACAGCAGGTTTATTACAAAGGCGAAGAATTTTCTCCCCAGCTGTGGCAAATAGGTCAAGACATTGTTAAGTTAACTACAGCACCGACGTGTGTGGCTGCCGATACTGGCATGCAAGACGTGATGGAAATTCGTTATCATACCGATCACTCGGTATTTATAATGAAAGATCTTGATGAAGATCTTGATGGCGATGAAAAAATCCATCGTGATGAAAAAATTCAAGGAGTCATCGGTGATAAAGAGTTATATCACACCTTGTTGGGTAAAATGATGTTAGAAGATTAAGTTGATTAGCCGATAAAAATATTTTTAATATTTTTGTCAATTATAAGAAAGAAAGAAAGGAAAAATCATAATGAAAAAATCCTTATTAGCTTTGGCAATTGCCGCTTCGGTAACTGCGCCCGCGTATGCCTCAACAGCAATTTCTGGTGGCATCTGGTTGAACCATCAGCTAACCACTGAAGATACTGGATCAGATGGCTCAGTGCGTGAAGAGAGTACGTTAGGCACAGTCAATAGCGAAGCATTAATTTTATACATTGATCACCAGCAAGAAGATTCTGCTTGGCAGCTGTCTGCCGAATGGCGCACGGGGCCTGGTTCTTTTAGTGATAGTAGCAATAATTCAACAGGGGATACCTCTGGTTTTCATAAGTTATGGGTAGGCTATAACTTCTCAAAAGATCGTAAAGTAGTTATTGGTAAGTCTCAAGTTCCATTTGGCTTTGGAACGATGAACTTCTGGCCTGGTGATATGGGCTTAGGTGGTTACGGTGATCAGCTAGATGTGGGTGTGAAATTCAGCGATAAGCAAGATGCTATTAGCTATGATCTGGCTTGGTATATTGCAGATGATTTTGGTGCGACGAGCACTGATACCATGGATGATAATGGTCATTGGGGTACTTCTACGACATACCGTAAAGTAAATACCGCTGTTGCTAATATTGGTTATGACTTGACTCCAGGCTCAACGATTGGTTTTTCTTATCAGCAAGGCGAGCTACAAAATTTAACGCGGAACCTTTTAAATACTGGCTTTGCCAACGATACGGGTTCTCTCTTTGGCGATCATAATGCATGGGACGTTTGGTATACCGGTACTTATGGCAATGTAGGCGTTAAGGCTCAGGTAATGGGTACTCAGCGTAATGGACTCGATGAAATTTCGGCTGGGGCAGATGAAGTGAAGACGTTACGTCAATCGTTGACTGTGTCTTATGCAACAGGTCCATTTAACTATTATATTGACTACACAAATGTTGCTTCTGATACGGACGGTAATAATGCTAGCGACATGGTTGCCTTTGCTCCGGGTGTTAGTTATAACTATGGTCCAGGTTGGATTTATGCGGAATATTTAACGCAGTCTAATTATCTGGATGGAAATTCAGATGTAACTGATACAGGCAATGCGTCAAATGACGAGTCTAACTTCTCTGCGACGTACCTAACAATTGATTATTACTTCTGATTTTAAGTCAGACATAATTAATTGATAAAAAAATACCCGTTAGGCTTACGCTGAACGGGTATTTTTTTATCTGCTGTTTATCTATCTAGGGCTATATAATACTTTTAGTTTTAATATTATTTTCTATATTGCAACCAAGCATAAAAGAACATCAAGCCAAATAATAAATCGTTTAGACCGTAAATCACTAGAAAGATAGTCGTCACGATAGATTCACTCCACATAACGGCAATGTCTGGCTTCATCACGAACCAGAAGTATAAGGCGGTGCCAACGTAAACCATCTTTTCAATAAAGAAAACAAGGATTAAGCGGGACGCTCGTGGATGCTCTGTTGATACAGAAATGTAGGCCATTCCCCATAAAATAATCATGCCTAAACCAAAATTGCTGAATATTTGTGGGTAGTAGCGGGTTAATAGTTCGTTTTGAAAGCCTAAAGAAAAGCCTAAAACACCAAAAATATTAACGAGGCCTGCAAGTACAAAACCAAAAGTTAAGTATCGTTTCATGAAAATAATTCCATTATTAGATTATGGGGTAAGAAAGTTGATAGCATTCTATCAGTCGAGGCGGTTTGGCAATACATTTTCTATCGTCTGATTAAATAAATTAGGCGTCGGGCATTCTAAAATTGCGGCGATGGTTTGAACCAGCTCGCGCTCAGTGACTTCTACGTCGTTTACTTTTACACACGCTGCCAATGCCTTCATCGTACGACCTTTAACGTGAGGGTAAGCTTGGGTCAGTGTATCGAGGGCAATATTAAAGTGTTTAAAAGACGATGTTTTTGCTTGTAACTGTAAGCCTTCAAAGCCGGCGGTACGGGCTGCGATCGCAAAACTCGCCAAAGCATTCTCGAGTGAATTGTGTCCATGATTAGCGACAAAAGATAATACGGTTTCAATCTCTGAACTTAGTTTTTTAACATTGCCGTGTTTGACCTTAATCGCCTTGGCTTGATTAAAGCTTGTATTTAAGTACTGCAGAATCATTCGATATAAGCACCATTCGAATAATTCGATTTTGCCATCAGCGTGTACCAGTTTAATAAGCAGTTGTTTAAATTCGGTATATTGATCTTGGGATAATAGCTTTAATGCTGGAATGGTTTTTTCGATACTAGGTAAGCGCTTACTTTCATCCAGTAAGGCGACCAGAGGGATTAACTGATTAACCGATTGTAATACACCGTCACCGCAATGTCGTTTTATTAGGTCCAGCTGTTGTTCGTGAACCAATGAGCTATTAGGCGCTAACAGCAGGGCATAACATAAACCTCGCGCTGTCATTGGATCGTGTGCGGCGGTGGTTAACTCTGCTTCAGCATTTATTGGCTCAAAATCAATAGCGGCTGACATGGCGGCTGCAATTCCTGTTAATAGTTCTTCAGGTCTTATCTTTGCCTTGGATGCAAGGGTGGGAGACTCGTCGTACGCTTGCTGTAATGTTTGTGGTTTGACCCACTCGCCATCCCAATTTTTATCGATGCGACGAATGCGTTCTTCTAATTTAGGGTGGGTCGATAAAAAACCAAAATGATTAGAGAAGTTACTGTAAATCGCATTGCCAAAAAAAGCGTGGCTGAACTCTTCGCGGCGACTGTGGCCAATAGCAGACCCTACGCCGCCATAGCCAATGACTTTTAGGGCTTCTGCAATGGCATGTGGATCACGGGTAAATTGTACTGAGCTGGCATCGGCTAGATATTCACGCTGACGACTAACCGCGGCTTGTATCAACTTGCCAAAGAACACGCCGCTGTAGCCTAAAATCATAAAGCCAAAGCCAATTAAAAAGAGAGGAATTCCAGCTTCTTTTTTATTGGACGAAGATGAAAATAGACTCGACTGTCTTCGTCCTCGGCTATAGAGACTATGACGAGCGCCAGCTTCTAGGATGATTCTACCTAATAATCCTATGCATAGAATACCGAACAGAATGGCGATTAAGCGCATGTTCATGCGCATATCACCATTTAGGATATGGCTGAACTCATGACCGATCACCCCTTGTAGTTGCAATCGTGAGAGCTTGGTTAAACATCCTTTCGTAACCCCTATAATCGCATCGGAAGGTTGAAAGCCTGCGGCAAACGCATTGATACCGATTTCATCATCCATTAAGAATACTTGTGGCACGGGCATGCCAGAAGCAATGGCCATTTCTTCAACGATATTCAATAAGCGTTTTTCATAGAAGTCTTCGCTATTCGGCTGTAATAAACGTCCACCCAAAGAATGAGCAATAGAGGTGCCGCCGCCACTTAGCTTAACGGCTTTATACAGGTAAGCGAGTCCGACAAAGCTGCAGACAATCGCCGAAATTGTTAGCCATGCTTGCCATGATATGTAATGAAAAATATCCAGTAAAGAAGGGTTATGAATCGTTTTTTTTCCTAGGTTAGGAAAAATGTCTGGGTTACCCCACAGAAAACCAGCGACCAGTAAGTTAGTCAAAAAAATCAGCGCGAGTAACGCTAAGGCAAATAATACGATCAGTTGCTTGGTACGTTTTCTCGCTTGGTCTTGATGGCCAAAGAAATCCATTATCTATTTCCGCTTGTATTAAAAGCACAGGTTAAAACCGATGTTGATATTCGATTTAAAAACTGACTTTAGGTGCCGCTTGAATTTGCACGCTATCTTCAAATTCTAATAATACGGCATCTTGAGCATGACCCATTTTATTAGCAAAAAAGATTGGCGGAAAAGATTGGCGATAAATATTGTACGTTGTGACGGCGTCATTGAATGCTTGGCGTGCAAAAGCGACTTTGTTTTCAGTGCTGGTGAGCTCTTCAGTTAACTGCATCATATTAGTATTGGCTTTTAAATCTGGATAAGCTTCTACCGTGATATTAAATCGACTCATTGCGCCGGCTAATGCACCTTCAGCCCCCGCAAGTTTACTCATTGCCGCCGCGCTTGATGGATTACTGGCAACGGCTTTAAGACCGGCCATGGCTTCATTACGCGCCTCTACTACGGCGGTCAGTGTTTCAGATTCGTGCTTTAAATACGCCTTGGCCGTTTCAACTAAGTTTGGAATAAGGTCATAGCGACGCTTAAGTTGAACTTCGATTTGCGAAAAACCATTCTCATAGCGGTTCTTAAACGTCACCAAATTATTGTAAATGCTGATGATATAAAAAATGGTAGCAGCAATTACTACAAGTGTGATAATGGTCGATAATTCCATGAGCTAATCCTTGTTAAGTTATCACGCGTTAATGGAATGGCTTATTTTTTATGCCATTGGCCATCAGCATCTTTAAAAAATTCACCTGTGTTTAGTTTGTTAGTAATCTTTTCACCAGCAATTTTTTCAATGCTTTTTAAATCCATCTTTTGTTTATCGGCAATGCTCTGATAATGGGTTTGACGTTGAGCATTAATATTACTCATTAATGCTTTTGCTTCGTCATTACCTCTAGGGGTCATTTCTAAATAGCCACGAGCATTTTCTCCTAACAGGCCTTTGCTTTGTGCTTCATCTAGGGTCAGTGCTAACGCAAGTTGGCTCATCATTAAAAGGGAGGCCGTTATAAATAAAGATTTTAAAGTCATGATATATTCCTTTTTTCTAATATTTTTGTGTGTGGTTTATCGTCTTTTATTATTCTTTAAGGAAGACTAAAAAAGATCACTATCTTCGCTGAATAAATCTTCGAGTTCTTTTTCGACTTTAATGCGAACTTCATGTTCAATTTTCACATTTAAATTAATAGTAATTGGCTTATCAGGTGCAGCAACTTTTAATGTGCAGGCACTGGTTATTAATATTAGTGCTAAAAGTGTGAGTATTTTCATAGTTTGTTCCAGTGATTAGATACGTTCTAATAGGCTGTTTTATTTAATAACTACTTTTGCATTATTGATACTTATTCTCAAGCTTTTGCACAATATCATTACTGATGCGTAAACTTTCGAGTAAGTCGAGCAGGTTGTAGTCTAGGTTTAAATTAAAATGGGTTGCTTGGCCGTCAAAGAAGGTCGGGTTATGTCCTTGAAACTGTAACCCCAGATCCAACGCGCCATTAGGCTGGTAGGTGATATTCGTTTGCAGCTTGTTATAGCGAAAGTCATCTAATACTTGCATGGCGAGGCTTACATTGGGGTCACTTTGTTTCAAACTATCAGCCGCCGTGCCGCGGAATTGAACAATACCGCCGGGTGCTCTTGCATATAAGCTGCCCGCGGGTATTTGTGGCCCTTCAGGTAGCAGTATAATCGGTAATATACCGTCAAGCTCGCCCGTTGCCGTCACCCCGGATCCCGCTTCTAGGGCGGCAATGTGAGCGATTTTTAGGCCTTCTATTTCGATACCAAAAGCATTCACTTCTTGACCGCTATCAAAGCGAATTAACGGAACATTAATGCGGCCTCCTAATACGTCGGTATGAACTTCTTCGATAACGATTAACGCTTTAGAAAAATCAGACGGAAGGGTTGTGGTACTGCGAGCGAGAACATTGGCGACATTAATGCCTGGATTAATACTGAGCGCAGAGATCTGACTGTCGATGCGGAAGTCGGTATAAAAAGGGCGGCGTATCGCAAGTTGCACATCGATATCTTCCCAGGTGGTTAGCTCTTGATAGACCCCAGATAGATCATCGATGCGCAGCATTAAATCAGGTTGCCAGCGCCAAGCAAGACTGGCATCGTCAAAAATATCTGCTTGATACTGTTGCCACTGCACCCAGCCTTGTGCCGATAGGCTGCCATTTAAAAGCTCAACTTGAGTGAGCTCAGCCATGTCTATCATGCCCATTTTTTGCCAGTCGAGTTTTAAGTTATTTAAATACACTTGCGCGCGGCCTTGCTGCAGATTGCTAAAATCGTGCTGGGCTAATAAGGTTAAGTCCAGACTATTGGCTAAGCCAGATAAACTCATTGAAGTCGTTAATTGGGCTTGCTCAAGATCGAGGGAGTTTAAGTCGAGTTTACCTTTAAAGAGTATTGACGGTACGGGCCATTGATCCCAATAACTCGCTCGATTTGTTATTTCCCAGTCACAGGCTAAAGGTAATTGCGACAGGGCTTGCTGACTTCTGAACTGAGCAGAGTATTGTAATTTTAACCAGTCGAGATTACAGCTGACCTGAGCATTTTCTAATTCTAATACTTCTTTCTTATGTTGCCATTTTAGTTGATCAATAATGATGGAGAAATCTTTTGCTTGTAGGATTTCATTATCGATTCCTTCGATGAACCAATCGGGTAATAGTTGCCAATGTATCTCAGAAAGACGGGCATTAGGCTTATTCGCGAACAGAGGGTCTAAATAGTGGGTCTGATTATTAAGGCCCTGAGGTACGCTCAATTGCCAATGCCAGCTATTATCGCGCTGTTGTCCTTGAACAATAATGTCGCCTTGGCTTTCATTTTTTAATGTTGGCCATAATGAATTTTCCTGTTGTGTGCTTAGGTTGAATAGCTGTTGACTTGTAAATTGGCTAGCACTGTTTATTTGGCGAGTAAATTGTCCGTCTAGTATCAGTTCAGTTTTATGCGTGAGTTGCGACCCACTTAATTGCTGGGCAAGCAGACCGTGCCATCGGCAGCGGTTTCTCTCTTTCTCGAAGGCACAGGTGACAGAAATAGGCTCTTGTAGGTACTGTTTAATTTTTAGATTAATCGGCGCAAGGGAATTGAGTTCTGCGGCTAGATCAAACGTATCCAAATTGAATTGCCATTGTTCTTTACGCTGGTGATCAATATCTGTCGTTAAGTTAATGGCTAGTTCCGCATGTTCGATAATATTTTCTTTTTTGGTAACATCAAAAATATTAAAGTCGCTTACCTTGATCTGTAATAAACCGTGCGCGGAGAGCTCGCTTAATACTTGTTGCTGATGGGTAATGACTCGGGGTAATGTGAGTTCGAGATTCCAGGCTTGTATCGCAACGTTTGCCTTGAAAGTATGAGCTTGCTCTTGTTGCTCTAATAGCATTAGCCAAGATTGAATATCTGCACTTTGTTGCAGGCTAAAAATAGCATCTTGTGTCGGATCGCTGGGCAGTTGCCAGGTGGCGTGTAAATTGAAAATAGGGTTAGCTTGTTGTTCAATAAAAATAAGGCTTTTGATAGTGCCATCGCTATCGAGGGTAAATTGATGGGAGAGATCTTTGGTCAAATGACGTGTTTGAATCGTATTGTTAATACTAAGCTGCTGTTTATTGAAGACGATTCGGCTATCCATACTGGCATGGGGATGAATGAGCTGAAACTGTGTTAGCGTAAAATTATTAATGGGCAGTTGCTGAAGGACCTCGTTTAAACTTATCAGTTCAAATGTGGGTATAGTGGGTGTCTGATTACTGGCAACCTCTGGCGCTGTTTTATCGCTGAGATTTTTCTTATCTGTTTTTTTATTATCTGTTTTTTTACTATCAGTGTTGCTCGCAAAAGTACGGGGTAAAACCTCTACTCGAGCGTCTGCTACGGTGACATCTTGCACTTGTCCTGACGCAATACCCCAAGGAGAGAAGGTGATATCAATATTTTGTAGATTTATTTGGCTATTCTGCGAGGGAAGGAAGAATTGAATCTGATCAATATGAAGTGAGTGCCACGTTAATTGGCTAATGCTCGCTTGGCCTTGCTCAAGGTCCACTTGTGCCATCGCCCAAGGAAGCAGGGAATTAATTCCCTGCTTGGCGAGCGTCGGCAGATATACAATGCATCCCGCTAATATAACGACACTGATCAGCAGTGCTTTAAGCCACGAGTTCATGCTCTGCCTTGCTCCTTCCTAAGACGCTTTGATCGTCTTAATACCTTCTTGTGTTGCCAGTAATAGCGTATCAGCTGGGCGGATAGCAAATAAACCATTGGTGACCATGCCGGTCAGCTGGTTGATGTTTGCTTCTAATAGCGTGGGGGCAATACTAGAACCCGGCGCCATTTTGAAATGGTGTACATCTATAATTATGTTGCCGTTATCGGTAACGAACCCTTGGCGCAATACAGGATCGCCCCCCAGTTTAACCATTTCACGGGCAACATAGCTGCGCGCCATGGGAATAACTTCAACGGGCAGTGGAAATTTACCCATCACTTCAACCAGTTTGCTTTCATCGGCCACACAGACAAATTCTTTGGCAACAACCGCGACGATTTTCTCACGGGTTAGCGCCCCCCCGCCCCCCTTGATCATTTCGAGTTGGTGGTTGATCTCGTCTGCACCATCAACATAAAACTCAAGTTCAACCACTGAATTAAGATCATAAACGGGAATGCCGTGGTTTTTTAAGCGTTCTGCGGTCGCTTCAGAGCTGGCAACAGCGCCATCAAACAAGTGCTTGAATTTGGCTAATGCATCAATAAAACAATTAGCCGTCGAACCCGTGCCTACGCCGATAACAGAATCAATCTCCAAGTGCGGTTTGATATACTCAGCGGCGGCTTTACCGACTGCAGCTTTTAATTGGTCTGAGGTTAATATATTCGCAAGTGATGACATTGTTGGGCTCAAATAGATTTGTTATATTGGGTGTTTATGGAAAAACTAATTGCGTACGCAAGCATTGTAAATCCTTATTCGTTACAATGCTTGTATTCATACATCAAAAAAAGTATAGATCATGACTGCTCGTGCTCCTGTTAATGGCAATCCCAAGTTATTAGACCGTTATATCAAAAAGATTCTCTCGGCTAATATTTATGACGTAGCCATTGAATCTCCTTTGCATATTGCGCCTTTTTTATCTGAACGTATGGGTAATAATATTTGGGTAAAACGCGAAGACAAGCAGCCGGTATACTCGTTTAAGATTCGTGGTGCCTATAACAAGGTTGTTCAGCTTACTGATAAAGAGAAAGCAGCGGGTGTTGTCGCGGCTTCTGCGGGCAACCATGCTCAAGGTCTGGCATTAGCGTCGAGAGAATTGGGTATTAAGGCAACCATCGTGATGCCTTTGACCACCCCGGAAATTAAAGTAAAGTCTTGCAAGGCTTTTGGTGCGAAAGTGATTCTGCACGGAGATACTTTTGATGAAGCCTTTGCGTATTCGCAAAGCCTGGTTGAGGAAAAGGGTTTTACTTATATCCATCCCTATGACGATCCAGAGGTAATCGCAGGCCAAGGTACTATTGGTATGGAAATACTACGTCAGCTTAACGGTCCTATTGATACTATTTTTGTGCCTGTTGGCGGCGGTGGCATTATCGCGGGTATCGCCGCGTATGTTAAATTTTTACGCCCTGAGATTAAGATCATCGGGGTTGAATCAACAGAATCTGCTTGTCTGCAGGCTGCTTTAGCCGCGGGCCGTCGCGTGAAGTTGCCTAGCGTTGGCATCTTTGCTGATGGTGTGGCGGTTGCTCAGATTGGTAAAAATACCTGGGATATCGCCCGTCATTATGTTGAAGAAGTGATTACTTGCACACCGGACGAGATATGCGCTGCGATTAAAGATATTTTTGATGATACCCGTGCGGTCTGCGAACCTGCCGGTGCGCTAAGTGTTGCTGGTATGAAAAAATACGTTGAGCGCGAAGGTATTAAAGGGGCGAACTTAGTGACGATTATGTGTGGTGCTAATGTCAACTTTGATCGTTTGCGCTATATCTCTGAAGTCGCGGAAATAGGTGAGGGTCGTGAAGCGATATTAGCCGTCACCATTCCTGAGCGTGCTGGCAGCTTCCAGCAGTTTTGTAGCTTATTAGGTAAACGTACGATTACTGAATTTAATTATCGTTATCGTGATGATAAGTCGGCCCAAATCTATGTGGGCGTTAAGGTGGGGGCGGAAAAAGATGCTCGTCAAAAATTATTGGCAGAACTAGACGCCAAGGCTTATCCGGTACTTGATTTAACCGAAGACGAAATTTCGAAATATCATATTCGCCATATGGTAGGTGGTCATGCGCCCGATTCGGTGAATGATGAGCTGCTCTATCGTTTTGAGTTTCCAGAGCGTCCAGGAGCTTTGTTGCAGTTCTTAAAAGTGCTAGGTAAGAAGTTTAATATTTCGTTGTTCCATTATCGCAACCACGGCGCGGCCAATGGTCGAGTATTAGTGGGTCTGCAAGTGCCTAAAGATAAGAACCAACAGAAAGAAGTTGAAACTTACTTAAAAGAGCTGAGTTATAACTATTGGAATGAGACGGAGAATCCCGCGTATCAACTGTTTTTACGTTGATAGAAACAAAAAGGCTAACGGTTTTCAGTTAGCCTTTTTTTATTCTGATTTCTTAACAGAACATAAAAAGCCCCCGTTCCGCCATCTTTTGGCTGAGCGGTATGGTAAGCCAAAACGTCGGGTAATTGAGGCAGCCAGTGAATAAGATAGCTTTTCAGCAACGCAGGATCTTCGATGTTACGATCTCCTTTACCGGGCAGAATCAAGACAGTACGCAGATCGTATTTAACACAATCGTTAAGAAAGCTAAAAACTACCTCTCTAGCCTTGTCTATGGTCATTCTGTGTAGGTCTAAGCGTGCGTCAACGGGGTTCTTACCTTGGCGTAATCGTCGAAAAATATTATCTTGTATGCCATGACACCGATAGCCCAGTTCATCGTGTGGTTGCACGCGCTCGACTGCATAATGCTGCAGGTGATTCAGGTCGGTACTTATTTGTTCTTGCGTCGCCGCCTTTTGACGAAGCTTGTGTGCTTCGGTCGTTTTATGCGGTTGTATCAAGTTGGCCTTCAGAACCTGTTTAATCTTTTTTATTCCCTGCATTTCTTGCAGGAAGAGCTCATCATCGTCTTTCATATCAGTCTAATCGGAATCTTGCGATGGAATAAGATCTGAGTATAACATCTTGTTAATTGACTCGAGCAAACTGACGTTTCTTTACTTATCTTCAGAATATGGTAAGCAACAAAAAATCTATATCACCTTTTTATACGTACGTACCATATGAAGACAATAAAAGGTTCGGCTATGAAACAATTAATGATTGCATTGATGCTATCAATTGGCATTGGCTCTGTCGCAATGTCGGTGGGCGGTGAACATGGTCAGCGCCTAGATTGGGATCAGTTAAACCTCTCCGATTGGCAAACTTTAAAAGTGCAGACTATTCGCAAGACCTATCGAGAAGATTTTCAGCGTCTACGAAAGTATGAGATTGAGGCGCTAGACAAAAAGCGTCAAATGTTAATACTTCGTGATGTTATGGTCGCTCATGTTGAGCAGGTACTTTCTGCACAACAGAGCGCTCAAGCGAACGTTATGATTGTTGAGCAGGCAGAAAAACGGATAAACAAGCGTTTAAATTTATTGGCAGGTAAGTTTGATTTAACGTCTAAGCAACAAGTGACCATGCGTTAGTGAGTAATAACTTAGTCCACAAGCCTAAACAGGAAATAGCGGCAGCCTTACTCTGATTAATCACCGCCACTATAGGATTGATAAAAGCGATCAGTGTATGTTCAATAGACTGTTCTCAGTCCAACTGGTGGAGTGGCAAAAGATCAAAAATCAGCCTATGAAATATCGAGCATTATAACATTCCTTGCTAGGCCAACTAACGAAGATGAACGTCATCTAGTTAAACGTCCATTGGGCGAGCGCTATCAAAACAGCATAGCGTGCACCCTTGCCAATAGTGACGAGTAAAACGAATAATTTAAAATCAGTTTTTGCCAAACCAGCGACTAACGTAATTGGATCGCCAACGATGGGCAGCCAAGCTAATAATAAACTCCACACACCATAGCGATTATACAGTTTCTGTCCTTGCTGCCATGAGCGAGCATTCTGATACTTATGGGTTATATATCCACGTGCCCAATATCCGATCACATAGTTAATACAGCTGCCCAAGACATTGCCAAAGGTGGCTATTAGCCACAATAATCCGATAGTATGGCCTTGCTCTAACAAAGCGATCAGTACGACTTCAGATCCCATTGGGAAAAGTGTTGCAGCGATTAACGCACTAAAAAATAATCCAATTAACGCCATCAATTTTTAGTCATTCCTCTTATTAGTTTTATTAGTAAATGCATCGAACACAATACGATGAAGTACTTTATAGGGCCCTTGGATTTCGTGAGTATCATATTGTGCAAAGACAATGTCACTCACAATAAACGCTGTATTCAGCGCTTTTATGTCAGCAAGTCGTGGCAGTATATCTACTGTTTTGTAGGCTTTATTATAAAAGCCAAGAGTCACATGGGGTACATACTCACTTGGGTCTTGTTCTTTACAGATAGTATTCAATAGCGTGCGGAGTTTCTCTAACGAATGGGATGGATCTGAAATAGAAAGATAAGGCGCCGTAGAAAAACTATCAGCATGCGATAAGTTTAAAGAAAAGTGGGTCAGGGCACTTTCTTTAAGTGTCTTAATTTGTTGTTGCAGTGAGGCCTGGGTGAAGTGTTGTTCGTCCAGCAAGCCTGACGCACTTAATGTCAGGTGAGGTTGGCGTAAATAATGGGGGTGTAATGTATCAGCCAGTTGTTGCTGAGAGTTTTGTATTTGTTGAAGGCAGACTTTGTTATGTATTTCAATGGCCCAAAAACCATAGTGTTTAATGCCTTGATGCCATTCAAAAAAGTCACGCAGCTCTGCTGGCTGCGTGACTTCTTCATCTAAGAATAGATCATTCACTATCAGCGATTAAAAACTATAAACGAGAGTCACACCGACAAGAGAATCTGTATTCTTTTTGTCTTCCGGTACGTCTGTCGTGTGCTTTACTTGATAATTAATTTTCATGGCCAGCTGGCCAGTTAATGTACTTTGTATACCCATGTCTGATTTATATACAATTTTTGTATCGCCGCCTTCAGCGGTAAGTTTCTCGCTGAACGTAGCGCTTTTACTTAGGTTGACTAACAGCGTTAAGCTTGCACGTGCGATGGCTTCTTCTTCTATTTTATTCCCTTCTTCATTGCGTTCTTCTAATGCACCGCGACGGTAACCCGGACCAATTTCTAGATCTAATTTCCCCTGCTTATCAGCCCAAGCGTGGTAACCATAACCAACTGACAAACTACTTTGATATTGGTAACCATTAAAGCGATCATCTTCGTACGATAATACCGACGCGACATAACTGAGTTTTCCAAGAGAGAAATCATGCTCTATTTCAGCAATATATCTTTCCTTTGATGAGTCACCATCTTCTTCACTATTGAGCACTTCTAAGTTGAGTGATGTCGTAACAGGTTCACGTTGACGCTGAAGAGTGAACTTACCATTAAAGCTTTGAGTATCGCTATTACCGCTGGTTTGAATAAAACCCAGCTCTGCATTACCTGACCAAACGCTTTCTGCGGGTACTGCAGTGGTTTCTGAATCTGTAAGTGGCGCATCGGTCTCCTCTGCTTGGCTCAGGTTTGGCAGTAGTAACAAACCGGTAAATAAACGAGAGGCTAATAATGTTTTCTTCATCATAATTTCTTTACTGTTCAATTCAATTAGAGTGTTAATTTATAGACTGTTCATTGTAATGCACTTAGATCGGAGAGTAATTTAGAGTATTTTATAGCTTTTGTAAAAGTGTGTGCGTCAGTTTTGACAGCATTTAACGTTTGCCGGTCTGTTAATGGAACAATGAGTTCGAACCGTGTGATTGTTGATCTGCTATTATGAGCATCATAGAAGTGAAAATATCTAATTGTGGTGTGCATGTGAGAGATGAGATTGTTTCAGCCCCGGTGGGTGGTGTTCTTTATAAGCTGACATTGCCTATGGTTATCGGCATTGTTGCCGTATTTTTCTTTAATTTAGTAGATACATTTTTTATTTCATTGTTAGGAACGCAGAGCTTAGCGGCCGTGAGTTTTACTATGCCGATTGCAATGATCGTTATGAACTTGGCTATCGGTTTAGGGATCGCATCATCGGCTTTGATTGCGCGCGCATCTGGGTCTCGTGACCTCACTCTGGCACAACATTATGTTAGCGCTACTCTATTATTAACACTGGCCATTGCTGCTTTAATGTTGATATTAGGGCTGTGGTTTAATGATGAATTATTTTTGCTGTTGGGCGCTGATACAGAATTATTACCGTTAATTTGGCAATATATGCAGTTTTGGTGGCCAGGCGTTGTCGTGATGATGTTGATGATCGTGATCAATAGTTGCATGCGGGCGGTGGGTAATACCAAGTTACCTAGCCTGATGATGTTGGGTTCGGCCGTATTAAATGCGATTCTCGACCCGATATTGATTTTCGGTATCGGTCCCATAGAGGGTATGGGCGTAGCGGGGGCTGCCCTCGCCAGCACTTTGTGTTGGCTAATTGTGGTCATCGTGATGATGTATTCTTTGGCTAAAATTAATTTATTGCACTGGGGAGCATTAACGTTTTCCGGGTTGGTGAGTATTTGGCAGCGCTTAATGTCGCTGGGTATTCCTGCGATTATTACCAATGTATTAGTCCCAGTGGCGAGTGCTTTTTTATTGATTATGATTGCGCCGATGGGAGAGCAATCGGTTGCTGCTTTCGGTGTGGGCGCCAGAATTGAACCTTTTGTGATTGTAGTAATTTTAGCGTTAACGTCGACAATCCCCGTGTTTGTTGGGCAAAATTTTGCAGCAGGTCAGCACGCTAGAATCTGGGAAGCCCTGTCGATTGCGGTACGTTTTATTTTAGTTTGGCAACTCTTTGTATGGTTAGCGCTGTGGGTTCTGTCACCCTTTCTGGCGACCATTTTTTCTCAAGACCCCGTCGTGATTGATGATATTGTGAATTATCTAATGATAATGCCAATCGGTTATGCGGGTATGGGGATTGTACTGTGTGCGAACTCGGCCTTAAATGCGCTGCAAAAAACCAGTATTTCAATGCTGTTAAACTTCGTCAGGCTCACTGCTTTTTACGTGCCACTGGCGTGGCTTGGAGGGCATTATTATGGTTTTGAAGGTTTATTAATGGGAGCGTCGGTCGGTAATCTAATCGCAGGCTTTATTGTTTGGGGCCTGATACGACGTGCGCAAACCAAGGAGGCCTTTGGTGTGCGTAATTATTCGATTGAGTTGGATGTTGAGCTATCATAAGGCTTCTGACGGAAGCGACCTAAAATGAAATCCTTGTACATAACCCAGTCGCCCGCAAAGCTATACAGCGGATATTTAAAGGTGGCGGGGCGGTTGTGTTCTATAAAGAAGTGAGCGACCCAAGCAAAACCGTAGCCCATTAACGGCATAAACCACAAGGCCATGTAATTGCCACTGACGGTTGCATAGGCAATAATTGCTAATATTCCTGTACTGCCTATGTAGTGAAACGCACGACACATCGGATGGCGGTGTTCTCTGAGATAAAATGGGTAAAATTCGGCAAACGATGCGAAGCGTCTTTCTTCAGTGGTATCCGTCATATTAGGCTCTTTCTAATTATTCTTTTCTTTAGAGTATTACTTTGTGCATAGTTGAGCAATTTAAAAAGTGATAACACTTAAATTATCTAAAAATAACAGTTCTAGGTGGATAGTGAAAGAGTATGAATTTGACCCATTATGACCATGGGCCAAATTCATTTAGTCATCCGTTTATTACGGGTATTACAATAAATCCTGCATCTTTTTATAGGCTTGCACTAGGCCGCTGGTGGAACTGTCAAAGTCTGCACTACTGACTCGTCCCTCTAACGCGGCTAAGACGTTATTACCCATGTCTTTACCGAGTTCCACGCCCCATTGATCAAATGAGTTAATACCCCAAATCATGCCTTGAGCGGCCACCTTGTGTTCGTAGAGTGCAATTAAGGCGCCGACGGAATGAGGCGTCGATTTCGGGAAGTAGAGAGTATTGCTTGGGCGGTTACCAGGAATAATTTTTTGTGCAGCTAATGCGATTGCTTCACCTTCACTCATGCCTGCGGCTAAGCATTCATCCATTGCTTGTTGCTCTGTCTTACCCGTTAATAACGCTTGGCTTTGTGACAGTGCATTGGACACCAGCATAGCGTGGAAATTATCAATGGGGTTATGACTGCGCATCGGCATAATAAAATCACTGGGCGAAAAGTGGGTGCCTTGGTGCAGTAGCTGGTGGTAAGCATGCTGACCGTTAGAACCCACTCCGCCCCAGATAATCGGCCCAGTATGATAATCTACTTTGCGTCCATCCATGCCAATGGACTTGCCGTTACTTTCCATATCCAGTTGTTGTAAGTGGGCAGGTAAGCCCCGCAGATAATGGTCGTATGGCAAAATAGCTTGGGAGTTAATACCAAAGAAGTTTACATACCAAACGCCCAGCAATGCCATGATAACGGGCATATTTTTTTCCATCGGTGCGGTGCGAAAGTGTTCATCCATTTCATGAGCACCGCGCAGCATGTCACGAAAATTATCGATGCCTATCGCAAGCGCCAGTGGCAAGCCAATGGCTGACCAAAGTGAGTAACGTCCACCGACCCAATCCCACATAGGGAATATATTTTCTTCGGCGATACCAAACTCAACGGCTTTTTCTACGTTGGCAGAAACGGCGGCAAAGTGTTTCGGTAAATCATCCACTTCGCCGCCATTTTCGAGAAACCACTGACGACACGCGAGTGCATTTTTTAGCGTTTCTTGAGTATCAAAAGATTTTGACTGAACGATGAATAGTGTACTTTCAGGGTTCAGGTGCTTCAAAATCTCGGTAATATGTGAACCATCGATGTTCGCGAGGTAGTGCACATTAATTTGGTTATCGTTATACGGTTTTAATGCACTAGAGGCCAGTTTTGGCCCTAAAAATGAGCCGCCAATACCGATAGAGACCACGTCGGTAAAAGGTTTGTTGGAATAGCCGCGCCAGTGCTTACGACGCACTTTCCAGCAGAATTCTTCCATGCGATTCATGGTATCGCGCACTTCTGGCATGACATCGACACCGTTAACCATCACGGGGCGATCACTGTAGTTTCTCAGTGCGGTGTGAAGTACTGGGCGATGCTCACTGCGATTAACCAACTCTCCTTCAAATAGGGCTTTGATTTGACCTGACAGGTCTCGCTTCTTTGCTAACTGAGTGAGCAGATCCATGGTTTCGGTGGTGATGCGGTTTTTAGAATAATCTAACGTTAGGCCAGCGGCTTCTATATTGAAACGGTCAAAACGTTGGCTATCTTGCTTGAACCAATCCACCATATGTTGCGGGTGGATGTCAGTGAAGTGATGTTGTAATTGTTGCCAGATGTCGAGACGTTTTAGCGGTGTGCTCATAACTATCCTCATATGAGTCGAATATAATTATTCGCTAAAGTATAAGCGTTTGTGCTGGGTTGGGACAGTGGGAAAAGTATGCAATTGGCGATCAATGGGGTTATTAAGGAAACAGAAACAAAAACGCCACAGTGATTGTGGCGTATGAGTCGTCAAGTGTTTGCAATCGAATTAGAATCGCTTAAGCAACTTGAACAGGAATATCGAAGCTGGTATGGCTAACGGTATTATCGGCGTTGGTATAAACCATTTTAGGCTTAAAGTTAGCCAGTTCTTTTTCGTCATAAGTGCCGTAAGCACAAATAATCAAGCGGTCACCCACTTGAGCTAGGCGCGCGGCAGCGCCATTGACCGAAATAATACCTGAATTATCTTCGCCACGAATGACATATGTGGTGAAACGAGCACCATTTTCCATATTGTAAATTTGAATTTGTTCAAATTCACGCATGCCTGTCAATTCTAACAACTTACCGTCGATCGCGCAGGAGCCTTCATAATTCAATACGGCCTGTGTGACTCGAGCCTGATGTATCTTGGCTTTCAGCATTGTGGACTGCATAGAAAAAACCTTTAATCCGGTTACGTCTCAATGACTCAGCAGGCAAAGAATGCCTCTGTTTTCACTGGTTAATTTATAGCCTCATAGAAGGCGGTGCGAAGTATGCCTCAATCGCTAGTCTGATTCAACGAAAATGGCAAATTATCAATAAGGCGTGCACGGCCCAAAAAAGCGGCAATAAGCACGACAAGTTTGTCATCTTCAGTCGTGGCTGGTTTTAAATCAGATTCACGACATAGGGCTACATAGTCAACTTTGAAGCCTTGTTTATTTAATCTTTGCTGAGTTTGCTCTAACGTCGAGTCAAAATCATTACCTTGTTGAATGGCGCTGGCCACATCCTGCAAGGCTTTAAAGAGAGCAGGTGCTAATGCTAATTCATTTGTCGACAAGTAGCTATTGCGTGAACTTAGAGCCAAGCCGTCATTATTTCGCTCTGTGCTAATACCGACAATGGTAATAGGAAGGCATAGGTCAGCAACCATTTTACGTATAACCGCTAATTGCTGAAAATCTTTTTCGCCAAAGAACGCTTTATCCGCTTGTACCATGTTGAACAACTTAGTGACCACGGTCGCGACACCGTTAAAATGACCCGGTCGAGATCCACCGCATAAGCCCATTGATACATCGGGAACGGCTACAATTGATTGACTTTCTTGACCATTTGGATACATCTCAGTGACGGTTGGAGCGAAGAGTAGACTGCAACCATTGTCTGCTAATAAAGCCTGATCTTGTTCTAGTGTGCGCGGGTAGTTGGTTAAATCACTGGGGTCGTTAAACTGTAAGGGGTTAACAAAAATACTCGCAATGACGATATCACATTGCTTATTGGCCTTTTTAACCAAGCGCATATGGCCTGCATGCAAGTTACCCATGGTGGGCACAAAGCCGACACTTAACCCTTTGAATTTTGCGTGCTGTACATATTCACGTAATTCGGCGACGGTAGAAACCGTTAATAAACTCATGCTACAACCTATGTTAAATACTGTCTATCTGTTACTACAGTTTCGCTTTATCTACTGCTTAACTTGAATGCGGCGATGATAAAAATCATGAGCGTTTAAGTAAACGCGTGTTCGATACCCGGGAAACTGCCTGCTTTCACTTCTTCGCCATACGCAGCAATGGCTTGCTGAGGCGTGCGACCATCAATCATGAAATTTTTCACAAACTTAGGGATATGACCGGCATTAAGACCCAACATGTCATAGACCACAAGAACCTGAGCATCGGTATCGCTACCGGCGCCAATGCCTATAACAGGAATATTGACGGCTTCTGTAATCGCTTTGCCTAAACTGCTGGGAACACACTCCAATAAAATACAATCGGCGCCTGCGGCTGCAAGAGCTTTAGCATGTTCAATCATGGCTTGAGCTTTTGTCTCATCACGTCCTTGAACGCGATAGCCGCCTAGTTTGTTGACTGCTTGAGGGGTTAAGCCTAAGTGAGCACAGACAGGGACTCCCTGACGCGCTAAGCATTCAACCAAAGGCACCAACCAATCATCGCCTTCAACTTTAACCATGTTTGCGCCCGCTTGCATTAATAATGCAGCATTAGCTTGGCCTTGATCTAATGTGCTGTAACTCATAAAGGGCATGTCAGCCATGATGAGCGCACCTTCATTGCCTTGAGCGACGCAGCGGGTATGATATTCCATGTCAGCCATGGTGACTGGCAAGGTGCTGTTTTTGCCTTGGCAAACCATGCCTAAAGAATCGCCGACTAAAAGTACTTCAATACCTGCAGAGCTTGCAAGTTGGCTGAAGGTTGCGTCGTATGCGGTTAATACGCTGAATTTCTTGCCTTTATTTTTACATTCACTAAGGGTACGGATACTGACATTATTCATGCTGTGCCTCAGGTATTCTAATGATGTTAATAATTCATAAAGGGTGCGAACTTGTTGCCAAGATCAATCGTGGATGCGGATTAAATCATTATCCAGCTCAGTGAGCAATTGCTCTAAAGCTATGCCATTGGGGAAGATAAGATTAGGGCTTATTTCAAACAAGGGAAACAATACAAAACTACGTTGCTGCGCAAAAGGGTGTGGAACGGTTAAGCGCGCACTCTCAATAATTTTATTATTAATTAAAATAATGTCCAAATCCAGCGTGCGTTCACCCCAATGGCGCTTGCGAAGGCGACCGTGATCTTGCTCCAGTTTTTGTAACGCATCAAGTAGATCGTGAGGTTCTAGTCGAGTATCTAATAGAGCAACGGCATTGATATAATCAGGCTGATCTTGAGGTCCAACGGGTTTGCTGTGATAAAGCGACGAGTGCGAAAGCAAGGTGGTATTAGGCAATAGGGCAAGCTCAATTAAGGCTTGCTCTATTTGTTGCTGGGGCTGATCAAGATTCGCCCCTAGACCGATATAAGCCAATGCCATTTATCCATCTCCTAAAGCTTAGGGCTCAGGGTTGCGAGAACGTTGTCTATCATTCGGCGTGCCACGATTGGTACGACGTGGACGACGCTTTTTAGTATGGCGCTCTTCTGGCTGTCGATTGGCGGCCACTGCTTTATATTCATCAGTTTCTTGATAATGAGTCCACCAATTACCTAAACCTTTAAGGTCTTCACCACACTGTTCACGTAGAAGAACAAAATCATACGCTGCGCGGAAACGATTACTTTCAGCGGCTTCAGCGGCTTTTTTGCCTCTTTTACGTTCTAATCGCGACTGCATGTCCCAAATTTCTTTCATGGGAATCGTAAAGCGCTTAGGAATAGACGTGCGCTTTAACTGCTGTTCAATCACCCGACTTGCGGCTTTATGTAATGAAGGCTGAGGTGGAATTCCTTGCTCTAAAAACTCTGCTTGGACTCTTTGTAGAGACGGCCAAAGCAGGGCCGCAAAAAAGTAATAAGGGGTGACTGACTTACCTGCTTGAATTCGAGCATCCGTATTAATCATAGTTTGCTCAACAAAACGAGCCGCAAATTCATCGTCCGCAACGCACTGCTCAGTAAGAGGGAATAGCTCACCAAATAACTTATATTCACGCAATAGACGATACGTTACTAAGGCATTGCCGGATAAGAACAGTTTTAACACTTCTTCAAATAAGCGCGGAGCAGGGATCTGCTCCATTAGCGGCGCCATCATTTTAATAGGAGCTTTTGTCTCTTGTTCGATTTCAAAATCTAATTTGCCCGCAAAGCGAATAGCACGAAGCATACGCACTGGATCTTCGCGGTAACGCGTTTCAGGATCACCCATTAAGCGAATTAGTTTATCTTGAGCATCTTGATAGCCACCGGCATAAGAAAGCACCGTGAAATCATCGACGGCGTAGTACATCGCATTAATCGTGAAGTCACGACGCATGGCGTCATCATCAATAGTGCCATACACGTTGTCGCGTAAAATCATGCCGCTATCGCCCGTTTGGGCTTGATTGCTATTGTGTTCTTCTTTTGGTGACGTACGGAAGGTTGCGACTTCAATGACTTCGCGGCCAAATAATACGTGCACGAGTTTAAACCGACGACCAATTAAGCGCGAGTTGCGGAACAGTTGATTGACTTGTTCTGGGGTAGCGTTTGTTGCAACATCGAAGTCTTTTGGGTGCGCGCCTAGCATAGAGTCACGAACGCAACCGCCCACAAGATAAGCTTGATAGCCCGCATTATTTAGACGATACAAAACTTTCAGTGCATTCTCACTCAGTTGACGACGACTAATGCCGTGCTCTTTGCGCTGCAGGGTTTGCGGTTTGATCTCTTTATTCGCGTTTTTAGCTTTGCGGCCCCCCATTAAAGAAGGGAAAAAGCGCGCTACAGTATTAACTATGGACATCTATGGTTGCCTGGATTTTCGCGATTGCAGGGGGAAGTTACTTTAAAGAAAAACTTGCGCCTGTCGATTATGATTATTGTTCAATATTAGTTAGTTACCGAGTTTACATGATGGGTTGGCGCTTTCAAAGCATCTGAAGCTATAAAAGGCTGGGGATAAATAAAAGGGGGAATAATAAAGGAAGTAATACTCAGGTTTGGTGATTATTATTTTTAGGGTTACCAAACAGAGATAAGTAAACTAGCTGTTTTGAATACGCAGGAACTAACCGTCCCGTTATTATTCTTATTATGTGTGCTAGGTGATGCTCACTTCGCATTCCAAACAACTAATTTCATTGCTCTATGCCTCTTAATTATTTTTATTACGAGGCCACCTCTTAATGGGTGTTTAAATAGTCGTAAACGCGATTTTATTTTTATTATTGCGTTTAGTTTCAATCTTACGTTTTAGCTTTGTTATTTTTATAAGTGCCTTACGTTATATTTTTAATAAAGCTATATTCGTGCCAATTATATTATTTCCTTTTAAATCAATATCTTGAGTGTTTTAGCGTGCTAGGAAATCAATGTGTTACGCCAAATGTGTTACCTGAAGTAATGTTTAAGGGTAACAAAGGTAACGATCATGTAACGTCGTGTAAATTTTTACCTAAACTGAGCCACTTTTGAACTTATTTGACGGATACAGTGGTCAGTGGGTAATTGAATAAAGGGTCATATTGGTAATCTGTAAGTTTATTGGCGTTTGATTGGCCCATAAAGCAACCAAAAAAGAAGTTATTGAGATATTTGAATATTGAATGAATGTTAAGAACTTGATCTTGGCGCCTTAAATAATTGACTTGAGTGCACTGGGACAATCTATTGATTGTGTTTGAGGTAACGCTAATTGGGAGCCGATATTAAAAATAGGGAGGACGGTAAATAAAGGACCCATTGTTTTACACTGCATTTTGGAGTGTAAAACAATGGGTACTCAGTGAGCCGGGATTTTATTATTATTTAGCGCTTATGAAGGGCGTTATTATTTTTATTATCGCCAATCTATTATCATGCTGCCCTAATTTTATTTTTATTGTCTGGGTAGCATTGTTATTATTAATACTTTAACTAAAGCAGGGAGTATGCCAACTTTTAAAAAACCTGTAATCAATGGCTTATTAAACGCAATAAGAAAAAATTAACAAATTGGCACTGGTATTTGTTACTTTAAGAGCAGTTTTTGGGGCCTTTTTGATACCTTGGCGGCGCCTAATGACCGATAATGGCGGCTGCAGTATAAGTCTTAACTAGACTTTGTCGCTTTTTTGCGTGGAATGCCCAGTCGTTGGCGGCGTTCCCATAAGCATTTACGTGAAACACCTAATTTACGGGCTAAGTCGGTTTCGTTCATGCCATCTTCATTTTCAAGCACGAAATGCATAAAGTAATCATCCAGAGAGAGGTCGCCTTGGCTTGTTTCAATGTTGCTTGTTTGCGGACCGAGAAGATTTTCTTTTAACGTTTGAGATACGTACTGGTCAGGGGAAACATCAATAGCCATGTTTCCTGGCGTGATTTCATCACCATCAGCCAAAATGACGGCACGCTCAATAGCATTTTCTAGTTCGCGAACATTACCAGGCCATTGGTACTGTAAAATCACTTGGCGAGATGCGTGAGTTAACAGCATTGTGCTGCGGTTCATTTTTTCACAACTGCGCTGAAGTATGAACTCTGCCAGCGCCATTACGTCTTGCCCTCTGGCACGCAACGGCGGAAGATGGAGTTCTAATACATTGAGTCGGTAATAGAGATCTTCGCGGAATTCGGCTTTTGAGGCTAATTCTTTTAAATTTCTATGAGTGGCCGCAATTAAACGTACGTCGACCTTTCGACTTTGTACTGAACCCACACGTCGAATTTCACCTTCTTGCAATACGCGCAATAAGCGCGCTTGTGCTTCAAGCGGTAATTCGCCAATTTCGTCTAAAAATAAGGTACCGCCATCAGCCGCTTCGACCAAGCCTAGGCGCATCGTCGCAGCACCCGTGAACGCCCCTTTTTCGTGGCCAAATAACTCAGATTCAATCAATGACTCAGGAATGGCTGCGCAGTTAACCGAAATCATGGGAGCATCTTTACGGCGGCTTTGGGAATGCAGAGCGCGGGCGACTAATTCTTTACCGGTTCCCGACTCACCTTGAATCAACACGGTTGCGTCGGTCGGAGCCACTTTGCTGATTTTTGAAAATAAATTCTTCATCAGTGGGCTGCTACCAATAATACCGGTAACAGGGTATTCCTTGGCAATTTCATCGTGCAGTACGTCGTTACTTCGGCTGAGGTTGCGTTGTTGAAGAATACGTTTAACCGTTAATAGCATTTCTTCGTGATCGAAGGGCTTGGCAATGTAATCGACGGCCCCCAGTTTCATTGCATCAACTGCCGATCTTAAGCTGGCATAGCTGGTCATGATGAGCACAGGTGTCTCACCGGCAAGCTCAATTAACTCGGTACCATTGCCACCGGGCAAGCGCAGGTCGCAGATAATCATGTCGTAATCGCTGAAGGTCAGCTCTTTTGCAGCATGCAGAGAGTCTGCTTCAAAAATTTCATACCCTTGGCGTTCTAATAAGCGTCTGACTGCTTGGCGAATAATTTTTTCGTCTTCAACGACTAAAATACGGCTCATTCGGATTTATCCTCAGGCAAGTTATTCTGCGCTTTGGGTAAGCGAAGTGTGACACAGGTACCAGGACTGTGTTGCTGGAGAACTGCAGTTGAGGTGCTTGGTAAGTCTGCGCCCCGCAGTAAGTCTAGTATGTGACTCGGCACTGGGCTATCGATGCTAATGTGCCCATAATGTTCTTCGATAATACTATAAACTAAGGCCAGCCCAAGCCCAGTTCCTTTACCGACTTCTTTCGTGGTAAAAAAAGGGTCGAAAATATGATCGCGTTTATCTTCAGCTATCCCGCTGCCTTGGTCAACCACATACACGATGACTTGGTATGGGTCCACGTGTCCAAAAATGTGGATACTACTAAAATCAGGGCTGGCATCCCTAGCATTGCCTAGTAGATTGATAAACACTTGTACTAAGCGTTGAGAATCACCGACCACTTGCCAACGTGCGTCGCATTCATTGATGTACTCAATATCCCGACCTTGGTTACTAAGGAGTAATAACTGAATCGCTTCATCGATACAGGTACCAATATTAACGGTCAGGTGCTCTGTTGTTAGGTTTCCAGAATGTGAGAAGTTCATTAACGATTGTACGATGCGGGTAACTCGCCTCGTTTGCTCTTGAATTTGATCGGCCATTTCTAGAATTTCTTTATTATCGGTTTCATAACGCATGCTTTGTGCTAAGCAATCGATACCGGTAATGGGGTTGCCAATTTCATGAGCAACTCCTGCGGCTAGGCGACCAATGGACGCTAGCCGTTCACTGTGCATAAGTTCTTCTTCTAACATCTGAGTTTCAGTTTGATCTTCAACCAAAATAACCGTGCCGCCCGGTTGACCGCCTGCTGCTTTAATAATGGATTTGTGCAAGTTGTACCAGTGAGGTCGTCCTAGCTGTTCAATGCGTTGTTTATGCTGGTGGATGACATCATCACATAAAAACTCATTCAGCATGCTGCCCCAAGGTTCTGAGGCTGCGGTTAGACGAGAGCCGGTGACGTCACTCGGAGTGATTCCTGTGAGCTCCTGCATGGCGGCATTCCACATTAGCACTTCGCCTTCATCGGATACTGAGCATACTCCGATAGGAAGACGTTCAAGCGTTTGGCGGTGATAGCGGCGTAAGTTATCCAGCTCGCCCGCAAGGCCGCTCAAACGGTCATGAAAACCTTCAATGCGCTGTTCAATTTGATAGATATCTTCGCTTAATACCGCGTTTACCTGGAAGGGCAGGTTGCGGTTGATTATATCGTGCGCCACGGTAGGGCCCATTAAACCGGATAAATTTGCCTCTAAGCGCGTGCGTAAACGGCGCAATGCGTAAGGGCGATCTTCATAAGAGGGTAGGCTCAAGTCGGCCAGTGCCTGATGAACTTCTCTCTCTGCTACATAACGTCCTAATGGCTTGCTAAGTGAAATAATGATGTCATTAGAATTACCGGCAATAAGCGGTTTGCGGCTAGGGCGCGATACGGTATCGACAGAGCAGGCTTCTGCGGCTGCTCTTTCAGACTCTTTTTGAGTGGTTGTTAAGCTAACGATAATAAACAGGACTAAATTAACACAAAAGCTTCCCATCGCCGCAACATGCCAATTATCCATGTCGGTTGCCGGTAACGAAATCGAGTACTGCCAGCCTAGTGTTAAGTGGGAAAGTGGCAGCAGTAGTGTGTAGGCCCAGACGAGAATGCCGATGCTGAGGCCCGAAATAAGTCCCCAGCGGTTTGCCTTGGGCCAGTATAAAACCCCCAGGACACCCGGTAAAAATTGCATAGCCGCCACAAAGGCGAGTATGCCGAGCAAAGTGATTTGAATGTCAGCGCCAATAATGCGGTAAAAACCGTAAGCAGCCAGCAGTATTGCACCAATAAGGCATCTTCTAACCCATAATAACCATTGGTAAAAATCTTGTTTTGGGCCAGGTTTATAGCTGGGTAATACAATATGGTTTAAAAACATGGCGGCTGTCGCAAGGGTTGTCACTATAATGACACCGGATGCGGCGGCCAATCCCCCTACAAAAGCCATGATAACTAATACTTCAGAATTCAGTGCCATACCAATGCCTAACGCATAAAACTCGGGTGGCACTTCAAGTTCTAAATAAATACCTGCCCACAAAATAGGGGGTACAGACAGGCTCATTAGTAATAAGAATAGAGGAAGCCCCCAGCTGGCTGGGCGCAGTGCTTTTGGATTAATGTTCTCAGTAAACGTGACGTGAAACATATGTGGGGCGACAACAGCCGCCGCAAAGAAAACCAATAGTAGAGTTCGCCATGGGCCTTCTTGTAAATTAGTTTGGCGGCTGATTAGCTGTTCTTTATTGGCGGCTAACCAGCTCTGCATATCCCCTGAACCATCAAAAACAAAGAATAATGCAGTGATGCCTAATATGGTAATAGCGACCAGTTTTAATACCGACTCAAAGGCTAAAGCAAAAACCAATCCTTCGTGCTTTTCTCGTGGAGAAACATGGCGCGCGCCAAATAAAATAGCAAAAACAACCATGGTGATGCAAAAGCCAAAGGCTAACGTGGTTGACGGAAGGTCTGCGTTCAGTAAGTGCATACTTTCGGCGACAGCGGCTATCTGCAAGGTTAAAAGTGGTAATGCCACGGCCAAAGTAAACAGCGTAACCATGACGCCGGCTAAGCGGCTGCGATAACGAAAAGCGAATAAATCTGCTAGTGAACTGAGCTGATACGTGCGAGTGATATGAAGTATGGGCTTAAGCAAAATTGGGGAAAGAATAAATGCCCCGCTGATACCTAGGTAATAGGCTAAAAAGCCATAACCGTATTTATCGGCCATTGCCACAGAGCCATAAAATGCCCAAGCACTGGCATAGACACCCAAAGATAAAACGTAAACGATGGGGTGGCGAACCCAATGTTTGGGAATCCAGCCTCGATCAACGATGTACGCGGCTAAAAATAAGAAAAAGAGATAGCCAAAAACTATGAGGCTCAACTGAGTAAGACTAAAGCTCATCGGGGCCCCGTTTGTATTCTACCCATATATAAATCGCGATTAATAAAAACCAAAATGCAAAAGGGTGATACCAAGCGCTATTGGGTGCTAACCACCAATCAATGATCACGGGTGAAAAAATATACAACCCTACTATCAGTAGTAGCGAGACTCGATAATCGTACATATCAGGCTCTTATTATTAATTATCTGTTTATAGTGTTACCCAGAGTAACATATTGTCGACTTTATCGATATTTGATGCGTTTAAATTGCTGCTTGATTTTGCACATGTTGCAGTCTTAGAGGCTGCCAATGTGCGACTGCCCAACTCAACATTTCCTTGACGCTGGCAGCGCGTAAATTTTCAGGCGGCTTTTGTCTAAGCCAAGCCAGGGCGCGCCAAATAGCGACTTGTGGGTTATCAAGATCCAGTCCCGGCGCTAAATTCTGTTTACTCAACTTCTGGCCATTTTCAGCGCAGGCGACAGGAATATGAGCATATTCGGGAACCGGGTAGTTCAGCGCATACTGAAGCATATTCTGGCGTAAGGTTGAGTCGATCAAGTCGATGCCTCTCACAACATGAGTGACTCCTTGCTGGAAATCATCGACCACCATGGCCAGTTGATAAGCCCAAAGTTGATCTTTACGTCTCACCACAAAATCGCCAATAGACTCCGCAACGGATTGACTAAAATTACCCTGCAGGTGATCGTAAAAAGATGCATGGCTTGGTGGATTAGGGGTTGCGAACTTACTATCAAAGCGCCAAGCAAACTGCTGCGATGCTGATTCTTGAGCGAGAGAATGACAATTACCAAAATGAATACCTGCACCATCGGCGAGTTGTTTTCGCGAGCACGTACAAGGAAAGACTGATTTCTGCTGTATTAATTGGTCAAGAGCGTGTTGATACACATCGCTGCGTTGGCTTTGATAAATAATGTTTTGCTCAGAATACAAACCATAGATCTCTAAAGTTTTTAGAATCAAATCTGTTGCACCCAGCACTTCACGGGGAGGATCAATATCTTCAATGCGAACAAGCCATTGGCCATGATGAAACTTTGCATCAAGGTAACTGGCGAGAGCCGCTAATAACGAGCCAAAATGAAGTGGCCCTGTAGGAGAGGGAGCAAAACGGCCAATATAATCAATATTGGCCAAAGAGTCAGGGGAACGATTAAACACGAATGTCTAAATGCTAGACTTCTAAACGCCTAGTTGGCGTTCTTTAATCTCAGCGAGTGTCTTGCAATCGATGCATAGGTTGGCCGTTGGGCGAGCCTCTAATCGGCGTATACCGATTTCAACACCGCACTCATCGCAAAAACCATAATCGTCTTTTTCGATCAGTTCTAACGTTTTGTTGATCTTTTTAATCAACTTACGCTCACGATCGCGTGCCCGGAGTTCGAGGCTAAACTCTTCTTCCTGGCTGGCACGGTCGCTTGGATCCGCCGCATTATTCGCTTCGGATTGCATATGTTCTTTAGTGCGATCAACTTCCTCCATCAAATCTTGCTTCCAACTAGCAAGGATCATACTGAAGTGTTTACGTTGTTCGACGTTCATATACTCTTCACCTACCTTTTCTTTATAAGGGGTAAAGTTTGTAATGTTAAACGCTTTATTATCTTGTGGCATAATTGTAGCAGCCTCGTATCGCTACAGAACTCGAATTAATCCCGAGCTGAGCATTATTCCGTGCGTTCGTTTGGAGTATGAACGCTTTATTTTTTAACGGAGGCAAGCTATCAGATAAACGGCTCCATGACTAGATTTTAGTTTCAATCTACTCAATTAAATGAACAGTTTACTGGTCAGTTGGCATTAATCTGGCAGAATATGGCGATGAATCACTCTTTTAATAGTTTTAGGATATACCCGTGACCGGATTTGCCTCTCGTACTGAAGAGATTGCACCCTTTCAAGTAATGGCCATTTTACAGCAAGCTCAAGCGCTCGCCGCCGAGGGCGTGGATGTGATTCACCTAGAAGTGGGGGAACCAGATTTTGATACTCCTGAGCCGATTGTGCAGGCGGGTATTAAGGCTTTAAAAGAGGGTAAAACCCACTATACCCCAGCATTGGGTTTACCTGAGTTACGTCAAAAAATTGCAGACTTTTATCAAGACCGTTATGGGGTAGGAGTATCGGCGAGTCGTATTGCGATTACTCCGGGCGCATCGGGGGCTTTGTTATTACTCATGGCGGCTCGATTAGAGGCGGGGGATGAGTTATTAATGGCCGATCCTGGGTATCCTTGTAATCGGCATTTTGCGCGAGTATTTGAAGCCCAGGGGCGCTTGATTCCAACCTCCGCTGAGTCGGGCTTTCAGCTGACCCCTGAACACATACAGCGGCACTGGCGTAACGGCGCAAGCAAGGCCGTGTTAATGGCAAGCCCTGCCAATCCAACGGGGGCGGTTATCCCTCATGAGCAGCTGGAAAAAATAGCCGCACAGACTCGCCAGCTTGGCGGTGAGTTGTGGGTAGACGAGATTTACCACGGCCTCACCTATCATGATGAAAATACCAGCGGTATCGGTGATAACGACCCCAAAAGTAAGCGCCCGCAAACCGCGCTGGCTCTGGGTGAAGACGTTATTGTCATTAATTCGTTCTCTAAATATTTTGGTATGACAGGCTGGCGCTTAGGCTGGATGGTTGTGCCCGACTATTACATAGCCGTCATTGAACGTCTTGCTCAGAATCTGTTTTTAGCCCCTTCAACCCCTGCGCAATACGGCGCGTTGGCGGCCTTTAGTGAAGACTCATTGACTATTATGGAAGAGCGCCGCTTAGCGTTACAGCAACGACGAGATTATTTATTAGTCGAGTTACCTAAGCTAGGTTTTCAGATTCCCGTTATTCCTGATGGGGCTTTTTATATTTACGCCGATGCCAGTAAGCTGACTCAAGATACTCAACAATTTTGCCAGCAATTATTACACGATACGGGAGTCGCGCTGACCCCAGGTTTTGACTTTGGTAAGCAAGATGCCAATCTTTATGTTCGTATTGCTTACACCACTCATATTGAACGTTTACAGCAGGCGGTATCGCGCATAAAAACATGGCTTGAAATACAGAGCCTAGCGCAGCAACCGTTGGAGAAATAAGTACGATGGAATACGAACGCCCTTTATTAACCGGCACACTCCTTCAGCGCTATAAGCGATTTTTGTCCGATATAGAATTGACCAGCCCGGCCGAGCGAGCAGGAGAAATTGTGACCGCGCATTGTGCGAATACCGGCTCGATGACGAACTGCAAAGATGAAGGGGCCAAGGTTTGGTTGTTTGACAGTCAAAATCCAAAACGTAAATTACCACTCAGCTGGGAGTGGGTCGAAGTAGCAGGGCAATATAAAGCCTGTATTAATACCGCCAGAGCGAACCAGTTAGTCAAAGAAGCCCTGTTGGCCAATAAGATTAAAGAAGTTCAGGTATTATCTGCTGAATGTTTAAAAGCGGAACCTAAGGTCGATGAAGGGCGTTTGGATTTTTTAATAAGCTCAGACACCAGTGATGCACTGACGTATATCGAAGTAAAAAGCGTGACGCTGCTGGGTCATCAAGATCAACATAAACATCAATTTAAAGAGAGCCATTCAGACAGTAATTTAGTAACAGATAATATCGGTTACTTTCCTGATGCAGTGACCAGTCGCGGCCTCAAGCATTTGGAAGTATTAATGCGTTTAAAAGCCGAAGGCCAGCGCAGTATTCTATTTTTTTGCGTGCCCCATGAAGGCATTAAATACGTGCGGGTCGCAGAGCACATCGACCCTGTTTATGCTGAAAAATTGCGTGAAGTCATGGCGGCGGGTGTTGAGGTGTTAGCGTATCAAGTTGAATTTCAACCGCAAGGTATGGTGATAAAAAACCCGCTCGAATTCTCTATTTAAGCGACAATATCGAGATGCTGGTCATTGATCGTAAAATCCACAGCGATTAATGACTGTCCAACACAGGGGCCGAATAAACATACCCCATCCTCTATTTTAAACAGCGCACCGTGGCTGCTGCATTGAATCATACTGCCATCAATATCTAAAAATTCATCAGCTTGCCACTCGAGCTGAATACCTAAGTGAGGGCAGGTATTTTCATAAACATAAATACGGCCATTTTTCTTCACTGCAAATATAAATTTCTCACCGAGTTGGAAACCTTTGCTTTTTCCCTCTGCAATCTCGTTGCTATGGCATAGAATGGGCATACATTGACCTAACAGGTAAGTTGAAGGCGCTAGTTTAGCCTTGTTCACTCATGATTAAAAAACTTTTAGTATCGCCATTCGGTTGGCTGATCGGCATTTTATTAAGTTTAGGTATTTGTATCGGTGCACTTTTTTTAGGTTCTCTTGATGCTCACAGCTTATTAAACAGCGAGATCGGCCACAATATTTTATGGAATATCCGTCTGCCACGCGTCTTGTTAGCCTTTGTTATCGGGGCGAGTTTATCGCTTGCGGGCGTAATGATTCAAAGCAATGTGCGTAATCCGTTGGCTGACCCCGGTTTGATTGGTGTTTCCGCGGGCGCGGCACTGGGTGCAGCGTTAGTGATTGTCGCGTCAGACTTTATTGATATGCAAGTGCACTACTACATTCCTGTGGCGGCTTTTATCGGCGGCATATTAGCGACCATCGCCGTATTAAAACTGGGCCGCAATGATATGCCAGGAGGCATGGCGTTATTAATTTTGGCGGGTATCGCCATTAATGTGGTGGCCGCTTCTTTAATTGGTTTACTCACCTACTTAGCAACCGATAGCGCCTTACGTCACATTACGTTTTGGTCTCTGGGCAGTTTAGCCAGCGCTAACTATTTTTGGGTGATTTTATGTTCTCTCGCGTTATTATCGGTTTGTATTTGGTTGCCGCGACAGCATAGAAAATTGGATGCTATTTTATTAGGGCAAGCAGAAGCTAATACGATGGGGGTGGATGTAAAGCGTCTACAAATTCAAAGCATTGTATTCGTGGCATTACTGGCAGCGTTGGCCGTATCTGCGTGTGGCATTATTGGTTTTATTGGTTTAGTGACACCTCATATCGGACGTATGCTGATTGGTGCCAGCCATCGTTATTTATTACCGTTGTCATTTTTTTTAGGCGGCAGTTTATTAGTGATTGCCGACGGTGTCGCGCGCACTATTATTGCACCGGCGGAACTACCCATCGGTATTGTGACGGCTTTGTTGGGCGCACCGGTGTTCATCTGGCTATTAATCCGTGAAGGGAGGCGTTTACAATGGTAATGACAATAAATCAATTGAGCCTTACGCGTCATGGTAAGCAAGTATTGCACAATATTTCCGGTGAACTTGCAGCGGGAAAAATAATTGCCTTGTTGGGACCTAATGGCGCGGGTAAGTCGACCTTGATTCAGTCGATGGCGCGGCTGTTAAAATGTGACGGTGATATTGAATTGCACGGGCAAGATATTGCAACCTATTCCTCTGATCAGCTCGCGCAAAAACTGGCCTACTTACCTCAGCATAGCCAGCTTCAGTTCCCTTTAGATGTTGAAGAAGTTTTATCATTAGCAACCTTACCTTTCTCATTAACCAAGCTGCAGCAACGTCAGCAAGTTAATCAGGTTATTCATGATTGGAATATTGAGTCTTTAGCGCATAAAGATTTTCGCCAACTGTCAGGAGGAGAGCAGCAGAGGTGCCAGATTGCCCGTACGTATTTGCAGTTATCTAACATGAGGGCGGAAGGTCGCGGCTGCGGACTTTGGTTATTAGACGAACCGTCCAGCAGCTTAGACTTAAAGCATCAGCAACAATTACAAAGCGTATGTCGCCACGCTGCCGCAGAAGGACATTGTGTGGTGATCGTATTACATGACTTGAATCAGGCAACGCGTCTTGCAGATGAGGTTTGGTTATTAGATAAAGGTCAGATTCGCGCGCAAGGAGAAACAAAAGACGTGATGACAGAACAGCTAATTAGTGACGTATTTGACGTGCCTGCTAAGCGAATAGAATACTCTGGCAATCACTTTTTTATCTTCGGCTAATAATCATTAGTCGTTCATTTTCAGCGTTATACTTTTAGTAATCCAGATACGTCCACAGGACTAAGAAAGCAACTTATTCATGAACTATCCGTTACCAGTAGTTATGTGGCGGCGAGTCTAAACTCATAATCGACTAAAAGAGACATATCATGACGGCAACAAGAACAGAAAAAGACAGTATGGGTGCGTTAGACGTTCCAGTAGAGGCCTTGTATGCTGCCCAAACTCAGCGAGCCGTTAATAACTTTCCTATTAGTGGTCAAACGATGCCCAAGACTTTTATTCAAGCGTTACTCTTGGCAAAATATGCAGCGGCGCAAGCAAACGGTGAGCTAGGTTTAATTCCAGAAAAAATGGCATCCGCTATTTGTCAGGCGGTTGACTCTCTTTTAGAGCAAGACTTTATGCAACATTTTCCTGTTGATGTCTATCAAACAGGGTCGGGAACCAGTTCAAATATGAATGCTAATGAAGTATTGGCATCCCTTGCGAGCGAAATATACGGTGATACGGTGGGTGCTAATGATCACCTTAATTATGGACAGAGTAGTAACGATATTATCCCATCGGCCATTCACATCAGTGCGGCGCTAACATTAGAAAATAAGTTGCTGCCGAGCCTAAACCATTTGGTTAATACTATACGTAAAAAAGCACTGAGCGTAGATAAGTATATTAAAACGGGTCGTACTCATTTGATGGATGCGATGCCTGTTCGAATGAGCCAAAGTTTAAATGCTTGGGCAGATCAGATTGAACAACAAATTGTTCATTTAAAACAGCTTCAACCGAGTATTCAAAGCCTAGCCCAAGGCGGTACGGCCGTCGGTACGGGTATTAATACGGTTGCTGATTTTGCAGGAATATTTAATCAGAAGCTGACAAAGAAAACGGCGATTGAGTTTACGCCTGCTAAAAACTTTTTTACTCATATTGGCTCACAAGATATTGCAGTTTCGTTATCAGGCCAATTAAAAGCGACGGCTGTTTCGATTATGAAAATTGCCAATGATCTACGTTGGATGAATTCTGGGCCACTGGCAGGTTTAGGAGAAATTGAGTTAGAAGCGTTACAGCCGGGTTCATCTATCATGCCGGGTAAGGTTAACCCCGTGATACCTGAGGCCGCAGCCATGGTAGCCGCGCAGGTTATTGGTAACGATACAAGCATTACGATAGCAGGGCAGTCGGGCAATTTTGAATTGAACGTAATGTTGCCACTAATCGCTAAAAACTTGTTAGAGAGTATTGAGTTGCTGGCCAATGTTAGTTACTTATTAGCCGATAAAGCCATTGCGACATTCATTGTTCGTGAAGAAAATTTGTTAGCGGCATTGGCAAAAAATCCAATACTAGTAACGGCCCTTAATCCAATTATTGGTTATGCTAAAGCGGCTGAAATCGCCAAGTTAGCGTATAAAGCAAACAGACCTATTATTGAAGTGGCAGAAGAAAATACAGAGCTAGAAAGAGAAGAACTTGAGCGATTGTTAGACCCTGCTAAATTGACTGAAGGCGGGATTTAGAGCCTATAAAAAGGCGGGCCATTTAATGGTCAGCCTTTTTATAGACCGCTTCTTTTATAGTGTTACGATTACTCTAAGGTCAAACCCATACTCTCCCCCAGACGTAACGGCTGCTCAGCTTTCATGTCTTCAAGCCAATGCATTTTATTCTCACCAAAACAGACAACAATCGTCGAGCCTAGGAAGAATCGGCCCATTTCATCGCCTTTTTCAATCACTAGTGGTTGTTGGCTCTCACCTTGAACGGGGTAGCTAGTCGAACGTACTTTACGATCGAAGGGAGTAATGCGACCCGCCCACGTTGTTTCAATACCGGCCACAATCATTGCCCCTACTAATACTAAAGCCATCGGCCCAAGTTCAGTATCAAAGATAGTGACAACACGCTCATTACGAGAAAACAACCGCGGTACATTTTCAGCGGTGGTTTGGTTTACCGAAAAAAGATCACCTGGCACGTAAATCATTTCACGCAGCGTACCGGTTACAGGCATGTGTAAGCGGTGATAATCCTTTGGTGATAAGTATACTGTTGCGAATTGGCCGCCCATAAAGTCATCGGCCGTTTGGCTATTGCCTCCTAATAATTCAATCAATGAATAATCATGGCCTTTAGCTTGAAATACGCGGCCATTTTCGATGGTGCCAAGCTGACTAATTACGCCATCTGCCGGTGAAACGATTGAGTTACTGTTGGCGTCAATAGGACGCATATCCTGTTTTAATTCACGAGTAAAAAAGTCATTAAAATGTGTAAAAGCTTCGGGTGCTTGGCGCTCAGCTTCATCCATATTGACGTTGAACTGCTTTATGAATTTACTGATAAATAAATTTTTGATCCAATCGATACGGGTTTCCGCAAACCAACCCACGAGATAAGATAATAAGTGTTGTGGCACCGCATATTGAAATGCGATAAATAGTTTTTCTTTAAATGAAGTAGCCAAAAGTCAATCCTGTCGTATTTTTTAAAATGAGTAATTACTTATGCTTGATTGCCGGTATTAATGGGGGCACTTTCATCGTTACCCCATTCGGCCCAAGAGCCTGCGTAAGCTTTCATATTTCTGCCTAAAATTTTACCGACCAAATAGGTGAAGCCTGATCGATGATGAGTCTGACAATGGGTCGCTATGTCTTTGTCTTTTGTTAAGCCTAAGGCATTTAATAAAGCATCGAATCCCTCTAAGTTTTTAATGCGTAATCCACGGTCAGTGTCCATGCCCAATGTCCATTCATAGTTTACGGCGCCTGGAATATGTCCACCACGGGCCGAGTTAACTTTTTCTCCGCTGTATTCTTTGGCAGAACGAGCATCCCAAATAGCAAAGTCGTTAGAACCTAAGCGCGCCATGATTTGTTCTTTGGTTACTTGAAACTCACTCTTCAATTCGGCCACGGTATAGTCACTTTTAATGACGCCTTGCTGGCCTTTATCCGTCGCTAATCCTGCTTGTAGCCAAGCGTGAATACCACCATTGAGGTATGAATAGCGAGAATGACCAATCATATCTAACGCCCAAATTAAGCGTCCAGCCCAGCCACCGCCTTCATCATCATAAACAATGACATGCTTATCTAAAGTAAGGCCAATATTTGAAAATACAATGCTGAGTTGCGCTAAACTGGGCAGTGCGCCCGGTGTTGGCTTTTGATCTAATTGGAGGTCCTTAAAATCTAAATGAATCGCACCAGGGACATGAGCACTTAAAAACGTTTCTAGTTTACCTTGGTCGATAATCAATAAGTTTTCATCGGCCAAAAACTGTTGTAGTTCTTCTGGTTCAATTAAAAGCGGGTATTTAGACATAGTGCCATCCAGTGCCATTTGTAGATAATATTCAATATTAGCTCACATTGTACTATCGCTATTTGCACTCTGGCAAATAACGTCTGCTAGGGTTGGCGCAGATTTATTTTGCGATCTTCATCGGTCACTTTTTTTGGGGTCGTAAACGCGAGTTTACCCAAGCTTTTACTGGCCGCAAGGCAGAGGGATTTGAACGCAATATATTCAGCGGTTTGATTCGAGGGAATGCGAGGCGGACTGCCCAGATCAGCAACAATAATGCCGACGGGGTGTTTGTTGGAGAAAAGGGACATCAGCATAAAGTGTTCAGGTAATACATTCTGCTGTGCGGCAGGGACACCTCTAAGCATTCGGTCTCTATTACGATCAGTAATCATTAAGCTGGCAGGTTTCTCTAGCATTTTTTTGAAGATGCTTGCTTTATCTAAGCCAATACTAAAATGACATAGCGGGTCAGTCTCTGCGAGTCCTTGCTGGTAATAGACTTTAGCGGCGTTACGTGATTTATTTTGTACCATTATGAAGGCATGCTTAAGGCCGATGCCTTGGGTAATACCTTTCAAGACTGAACGCATTAAATAATGCCAATCACCAAAGCTTTCGGGTGCTTCAATCAACTGCCGCATCAGTTTTTTTAATAGGGCGTGGTCGAGTTTTCGTTCTTTAGACTTTATATTAGGAACTGCTTTGGGAGCATCTCGTTCCATTTTAAACTCAGTCGGTCCTTTTTCGCAAAGATACACCCAGCTTTGTGGCGCAGATGCGTGTTTGGGTGCTAAAAGCGAAGAGACCGAGAATAAGCGCTTTCCTCCTTTTGCCATTAAAAGGTTCATTGCCACCATATCTTGATGAACGTGTTCTACATCGCGATTAAGGAAATTGGCGCTTAAGCATAACCAACGTTTTGTTTTAAAGCGGTAGGCGCCTTGTTGATATTGACTGGCCAACGCATTGGCCATATAAATGAGCATTTCAGGCTGTTGACATTGACGCTTTAAAGCACGGTGGTCTTCTATGCTATTTAACTTTTGCAAGCGAAGCACTTGCCATTCTTTGGGTTTAGGCCAGCATTGCTGTTGCCATAAGGATAGGCACAGATCAGGTAACGCCAAAGCTTCAGCTAAACTTTTCCACTGCCCTAAGCGACTGTTAGTCAATTTGCCAAAACCCGCTTCTAGAGCAGGAATTAAGTCTTTTCCTTGGCTCATATGATTGAACGTTTCTTGGCTGGCACTGACCTGTTGTAGCTGCCAGGACCATAATGGAGCAGATGCTAGCATGGCTGACCATTGGGCTTGATGTACATTGGAGCCTGGTTTGATTTTCGCCCATTGAGCCGCTATTCGACCCGCCAAGAGTGCCGTATTTAACAGCGCCATGTAATTGCGCGCTGAGCGACTTTTAGGTGAGGAATCTAGCGTTGGGATGTGCTTAACCAGTTTGACAACTTCTTCCATCCCAAGCAGTGATATACAGCCTGCTGCTGTATAAATTTGCTCTAGTCTACTAGGGTTTAGTTGTTTAATGCGCAGCAGCATATGCAGGCAAATAGCGGGATCTTGCTCTGCAATCGCGGCTAAATCATCAAAATTCAAATTGGTTTTCTGCATTAGTTGCTGAAACGCTTTGCGAGTACTGGGCAATACTGGGAATTGTTGAAAGGCCCGTATTTTTTGCCAATCGTCTGCATCCGGCAGTGAATATGTCTTACTTGTATATAATGTCATCTGTGTATTTGAGAAAACTCCAAACATAACCTTTACTTACTATAGTCAGTTTCTTAGAAGCTGCTTATTTTCCTAATATGTTTGTCAATGGATATTGAGACGTATCTTAAAGTTTAGGGGGTATTCGTTGAATAACCAGGAACGTTTCACATGCTGTTTATAATTGGAATTATTGTCGTATTCGGTAGTGTTGGCTGGGGCTTTGTATTGTCTCATGGTCAGTTGGCAGCACTGTGGCAGCCGTTTGAGGTGATGATTATTGTGGGGGCGGCGGGCGGCGCTTATTTAATATCGAATCCATTCCATCTTATTATCGATACGCTAAAACTTATGCCGCAAGTGATCTTTGGCTCAAAAGTTAATAAAGCATTGTGCCTTGATGTGTTGAGTTTGATTTACGACATTCTCAATAAATCTCGTCGCGAAGGTATGATGGCGATTGAATTCGATGTGGAAAACCCTCACGCTAGTGCAATTTTTTCCCGTTACCCTGCCATATTAATGAATGATGCTTTAGCGCGTTTTATTGCCGATTACTTTCGTATAATTTCATCCGGCAACCTTGCTTCGCATGAATTGGAGGCACTAATGGATCAAGAAATTGAGGCACGCTTTCACGAGTTAGAACAGCCAAGCTCTGCGTTGGGCAAGGTTGCAGACGCACTGCCGGGTTTTGGTATTGTTGCCGCAGTGTTGGGCATTATTATTACCATGGGGTCCATTGGAGGAGACCCTGCCATTATTGGTAAGCATGTTGCAGCCGCTTTGGTTGGAACCTTTATGGGGGTTTTATTTGCTTACGGGCTTGTGGGGCCAGTTAGTAACCGAATGAAGCGTATCGCGGAGGATGAAATTAAATTATACGATGCCACAAAAGCTTCCATTATCGCTTCTATGAATGGTCTAGCACCTCAGCTAGCGATTGAATTTGGCCGCAAATCATTATTTACCCACGGTCGCCCTTCTTTTGACGAAGTGGAACGTAAGGTTCGTGGTCGTTAACCCCCATGATACTCATCACAGTGCTCTCTAATATGTTAGTAAGGATACCCGCATGGAGAATTTAGGCCAGCGCACTATCATCATTAGGCGTATTAAAAAGAATCGCCATGAAGATCACGGCGGCGCTTGGAAAGTAGCGATGGCGGACTTTGCGCTTGCCATGATGGCCTTGTTTATTGTGCTCTGGTTGACGAATTCCTCTAATGAAGCAGAGCGTGAAGCCATTGAAGGATACTTTCAAGATCCACAAGGGTATGAAGAGGGTCAACGCATGCCGAGTGCTTATGTGATTGATTTTGGGGGCACCCCCAACACCGCAGATAATGACGCGATTTCTGAAGCAGTAGATCCAGAAAAAATATTGCAGGCTGAAGAAATTGAAAGCTTAGCGGAAGCAATAGAGCGGAAGCGCTTAGAGCAATTAAAAGCAGAAATCGAAGCGAAGATTGCCGCGAGCTCAACGTTGAGTCCGTTTAAAAATCAGATGACGATTGATATCACAACCGAAGGGTTGCGGATTCAAATTGTCGACCAAACAAAGCGTCCAATGTTTAATGCAGGGAGTGCGATACTCAAATATTACAGTGAAGATATTCTGTACGAATTAGCCCCCATGTTGACGACGGTAGACAATAAATTATCCATTACTGGGCATACTGATACCGATGCGTATTATGAAAATAATCCAGAGGATGATGTGAACTGGGAGTTATCTGCTCGTCGGGCAAACTCAGCGCGAAGGGCTTTAATGGAAGCCGGTATAGAGAAATCGCAAATTGCTCAGATTTTAGGGATGGGAGATACGGCTCCTCTTGATATTAATAACCCAGAAAGTGACATTAACCGCCGCATTGCTATTGTGCTGTTAAATAGAAAGGCCCAAAAAGGCATTGAGTCGCGCTCGGGTGGCAGTAAGCCAGATATTATTAATAAAAGTGGATCTGAGAACACTAAAGACGCAAGGAAACCGGTCGTTAATACGTCGGGCTCTCTTATTGAAACGTTGAAGGAGGATCGCGAGCGTTTAGACAACAGCTACGATACGCCACCGAACGAAGAAGAACGTTTTTGGTAGTGTGCATCTCATCGCTGTTTTCTCATAACCTAAAAACATAACCTAAAAAGGGCTTTTAATTTAGAAGCCCTTATCAAATTCACCTAGCGTCGACAAAATACGTTTATAACTATTAAAGCGTAATTGACTGATTTTTCCGGTTTCTAAGCTTTCACGAATGGCACACTTAGGTTCTAGCTCATGCTGGCAATCGCGGAATTTACAGTGACCAATCATATCGCGCAGTTCTTTAAAGCCATACAGCACATCATCGGGTTCCATGTGCCACAAACCAAACTCCCGTATTCCTGGGGAATCGATTAAGTCACCCCCAGCAGGGAAGTGATATAGGCGGGCCGTAGTGGTGGTATGGCGGCCTTTCTTGCTGGCGACTGACAGAGGGCCTACTTTTAATTCTTGCTTAGGGAGCAGGACTTGAATCAGGCTTGATTTCCCCACCCCTGATTGGCCAACGAAGACACTGATACGCCCATTGAGCTTTTTCTTAAGATCTTCTAAACCATCTTCTTGGGTGATCGACAAGGTCATTGTCTGATAACCCAGCGTCTCATAATCTGCCATCATATTGCGCATATAGGGGCCAGAGACATCATCGAGTAGATCGGTCTTATTCAATAGAATGATCGGTTCTATGTTGCAGTTCTCGGCGGCCACTAAATAGCGGTCAATCAGGTTTGGATGTACCACCGGTTCGCACGCCACAACCAATACGATAAAGTCGATATTGGCCGCGACGGGCTTAATCTCGTTATATGGGTTAGGACGTGACAGTTCGCTATCGCGCGGTAAAATGGCAACCACTACCCCCAGTTCACTTTTCTCCATGCGATAAACAACGCGATCACCGGTTACGAGGGAACCGAGGTTCGCCCGCATATGGCAGCGACGGGTATCATCAAAGATACCCTTGTCGATGCTATCGAGGGATTCGACTTCTACTTGCGTGCCAAAGTGCGCGATGATTATGCCCTGTAATTCGGGGCCTAATTCATTGCCAGTTAGCTGTTCAGTAATGTCTGATTCTTTACGAGTCGCACGGTCGGTGCGTTCTTGTTGAATCTTTTCGATACGCCATTTTTGACGTTTATTTAATTTTCTTTTAGCCATAGTCGCTATTGTCGTTGTTGGCCGCAGCGGACGCAAGTTGCTAAACTACATCCATTGATTAAGAGTGATGAAAAAATGAGTAGAATAGATACCTTGGTCTGGATGGACCTAGAGATGACCGGACTGGATCCTGACGATAATGTGATCATTGAAATAGCTACTATTATCACTGATGACGAACTGAATATTGTGGCTGAAGGCCCCGTCATTGCTGTGCATCAGCCCAGTTTTGAACTGGATAAGATGGACGATTGGAACGTGAAAACTCATAACGGTTCGGGTTTGGTTGAACGGGTAAAAACTAGCAAGATCAGTATGGAAGACGCTGAAAAACAGACGATAGAATTTATTGAGCAACATGTAAAAAAAGGTCACTCACCGCTGTGTGGTAACAGTATTCACCAAGACCGCCGCTTTTTAGTGAAGCAAATGCCGCTTTTGGAAGAATTTGTGCATTATCGCAACATTGATGTCAGCACCTTAAAAGAGTTGGCGAAGCGCTGGAAACCTTCGATTTTATCCGGCTTTAAAAAGAGTGGTTCGCACAAGGCCTTAGATGATATTTTAGAATCGATTGCGGAAATGAAGTATTACCGCGAGCACTTTTTAGCGGATTAGTATTCAATAATAGGGCTGTTAATGAAAGCAGCCCATAGTGACCTAGGGTTCGAACATCTGATCCAGCAGCTCAATGGCATCATGACTGTGAATGAACAGCTTGTTATCCTCAGGCAGTAAAAAGCCTTCTTTCTCTGCATTATTCACATATAACAAACCACAGGGTTTGTTATGTCATTCTTCCGCCCACGACCAATACGCTATCTACGATTAACTTCATTAAACCCGTATTTGATCCTGCCTAAGCGCAGGTGATATTGGGCAGGGCTACCTCATTTTATGCGCCTAAATTTCAACAATGCTCGGCTCAGTGCCTTTAGACATGGCTTGCAGCTCTTTATCGATAAAATACAGACCGCGGCCATCTTCGCCAATGATTTCGATTTTATCCAAAATGCTTTTGAATATTTTCTCTTCCTCGTCGGCATGAACTTTCAAAAATGCCGCAGCCCCTCAAACCCCTTAAAGTCACACCAGGCACTCATCTGTCAATACAGGTTGGAAGAATAAAATTCTAAATTAATTTGGGCGTTTAATTGTGAAACCATTTTTTTGCTAAACATATCTATTCCTACTGACTTCAATTTTCAATCGAGTTTTGAACCTAGATCTTTAATAAAAATCTTTGAATTTCTTTGAAAGTTATACAGTGACTGCCGTGCTTGGGGCAGGGCTGAAATGTCAGCTTCACTGAATCCTCTTTCTATAAACCAATGGGCCGTGCGCGTGGTTAACACAAAAATTTTGTGGGTGCCTTCTGCTTTAGCGTGTGCGTTAATCGCATTTAATAAACGATCGCCGCGTTGGCCAGAGCGGTATTCACTGCTAACGGCGACGCACGCAAGTTCGGCCAATTTAGATGAATGAGGATACAAGGCTGCGCAAGCGATGATCATGCCGTCGCGCTCAATCACTTTAAAACGATTGATTTCGGTTTCTAATAATTCACGCGAGCGGCGAACCAGAACGCCTTCTTCTTCTAGGGGCGTTAACAGTTCTAAAATGCCACCTACATCGTCAATGTTAGCTTGGCGCAACAGTTCATAATCGTCGGCAGTAATCAGCGTGCCTGCGCCTTCATGAGTGAACAGTTCTTGCAGTAAGGCGCCGTCGATTTTGTAACTCAATAAGTGCGCCCGATTGATACCCGCGTTAACGGCCGTTAAGGCGGCCTGTGCGTGCATTTTATGTTCGCCAGATAAATCGCTTAGCCGCTGAGAAAGTGCAACGGTTGTTATCTGAGAAATAATAGCAGAATCATTCGTGTCGGGTTTATTGGCGAAGGAAGGCAAACCTTCGTCTTCCCCCATTAAGATTAACTTTTCAGCCGCTAACGCAATGGCCGTTTGTGTTGCCACATCTTCTGCCGTTAGGTTAAACATTTCACCGCTAGGGGAGTAACCGCAGCTGGATAATAAAACAATGTTACCTTGATCGAGCTGCTGGCTAAGCGCTTCTTTATCGATACGACGGACTTCACCGGTGTGCTGAAAATCAACACCGTCAATCACACCTTTGGGTTTTGCGGTAACAAAGTTACCACTGACCACGCGAATGCGAGCCCCGTGCATGGGTGTATTTGGTAAGCCCACAGAAAGCCTGGCTTCAATATCGGATTTTACAATACCAATCGCCGCGCGCACCGCATTCAGGGCCGCTTGATCAGTAATGCGTAAATCACCGTGAAACTGGCTTTTAATATTAAGGACATTGAGCGCTTGGTCGATTTGTGGACGCGCACCATGAACGATCACTAAGCGCACACCCAGACTATTGAGCAAAGCAATGTCTTGCACTATGTGAGCAAAGTTATCATCGGCAATAGCATCACCCTCTAACATCAGTACAAAGGTTTTTCCTCTGTGCGCATTGATGTAGGGTGATGAGTGTCTAAACCATTTAACGTACTGGCTATTATCCATTTTAATCTATCAAATATATTAAGGTGTATTCAGGTTAAGCAACATAGCACAAACCTACTTTGTCATTAAGTTGAGATTCATAAAAGCACACAAATAAGCGACTATTAAGTCATTATTAGCGGCTTTTTAGGCAATACTCATTAATAAACTGCGATAACAATTCTACCGTCGGTTGCATTTGGTCTAATGAAATAAATTCATCCAGCTGGTGGGCCTGATCGATTGACCCTGGCCCTAGCACCAGTGTTTCCATACCCAGCTGCTGCATAAAAGGTGCTTCGGTCGCAAAGGCCACTGCATGGGCTTGATGATTAGTTAACTTTTCGGCCAGCTTAACGAGGTCAGCATTTTTATCGGTGGCAAAGGAGGGTACTCCGGGGAATAAAGACTCTAATTCAAACTGCACATGATGGCGGCTGGCAATGGGCTTAATTCGTGCTTCCATCTCAGCGCGTAACTGCTCGTTGCTCATGCCGGGTAACGCACGTAAATCAAAGGCCAATTCACAACTGCCACAAATACGATTCGGATTATCACCGCCATGAAGACAGCCAAAATTCAACGTAGGCACTTCGATTTCAAAATCTTGATTATGATGTTCAGCCGCTAGCTGCAGGCGATACGCTTTCAGTTCAGTCATTACATCGTGCATCGCATCAAGCGCATTAATACCCAAGCTTGGATCGGATGAATGGCCTGCATTTCCCGTCAGGCGAAGGGTCTCCATCATAATGCCTTTGTGCATACGAATCGGTTTAAGCCCGGTAGGTTCACCGATAATGGCATAGCGACCTTTTGGCCTCCCTTGATCAACCAAGGCACGTGCACCGCTCATTGAACTTTCTTCGTCAGCGGTTGCGAGAATAATAAGCGGTTGCTGCAAATCAAGCTGCTGAGGGTTGCCCAGTTGATTCAAAATGTTTTCAATTGCTTCAATCGCCAGCGCAAAGAAACCTTTCATATCGCAGGTGCCTAAACCATAGAGCTTGCCATCACGTTCGGTCAGTTTAAAAGGATCACTGCTCCAGCGTTCAGGGTTGCACGGCACCGTATCGGTATGGCCACTGAGTATTAGTCCACCTGGACCGCTGCCTAAGGTCGCAATCAGGTTGTATTTATCGGCTTCGCCCAGTCGTTCTTTTGGCACGGGCATTATTTCGCAGTCAAAACCTAGGGCTGTTAGCCATTCGGCCAGCAAATCAATCACGGCCTTATTACTGCTATCGTATTCAGGTAATGCTGAGCTAATGCTGGGCGCGGCAATAAGCTGTTGAAAGCGCGAAATAAGTAGTGACATGGTAAAACTCCCTCTTCAATAACATTAGCTTAAGCATAACGCATTCTGCCAATTGGGTAGTAAAAGCACTGACAAATAGCGCTTATCCACATGGCTTTATGGTAACTGGCTCTAATCCGTCTTATTATTCAACTATGAATCATGAAATCGAATTAAAGTTACGTTTAAATACCCGCGAGCTGCCTTTATTAGAAAAGGCCTTAGCCAGTCCAAAATTTATTAGCGAGCCAACACTGAAGTTGCTTAATCGCTATTTTGATACCCCTCAAATGGGGTTAAGCCAAGGTGGGGCAGCGTTACGCATTCGCCAGCAAGGAACGGTTGATTTTAAACGCGCTGACTCTGAAGGTATCAATACGACTAACATACTCTCAGATGAACGTATTATTCAAACGCTAAAAACGCGGGGTACCAGTTCGGCCGGCTTACATCAGCGTATGGAGTGGGATTGGCCGTTAACCAAGGTTGAATTAGACCTGGGTTTGATTCAAAACGGTGATGCCAATAATCACTTATCGCCAACGTTATCGTTAGCGGCGATCACCCCGTTATTTACCACTGACTTTCAACGTAAAGTGTGGATGTATCAACAGGGTGACACTCTTATTGAGCTAGTATTAGATCAAGGTGAAGTATCAACGGACGAGCATCGCATCGATTTATTAGAACTCGAATTAGAATTGAAGCAAGGTCAGCCAGCAGTATTATTCCAAGTGGCGCAACAGATTGCCGATCAGTGCCCCGTATTAATGAGTGATATTAGTAAAGCCGAGCGGGGCTATGGACTGCTCGCTTTATCATCACGGTATACCGGTATTAAAAAAGATTGGGCAGGTAAAATGCCTAACTTTGACGAAGAGGACGATGTGATTGGTTGTTTTAAGGCTTTTTTTGCTTTTCAATTGTCCAGTGTTCAACGCAGTTTAGAATATGGTATTTGGGATGGTCAGGACGACAGACAAGCTCAAACCATTTCTCAGATAACATTACTGCGCAATTTACTTTCTTTATTTACTCATATTGATTGTCTACCGGATGCTCGATTATTACAGCGTCAATTAGATCAAGCCAGCCAAACCCCTCTTAAACTATCACGCCTATGGGGACAGCTGAGTTTAGCCTGTGGGGATTGGTTATTTAGTTTATCGAATGACTGTGCGAAATTCAAAATGACCGCAGAAGAAAAGATATTGATGAATGTACATGTAGAGCAGTTAGTAAAAGGGATGCGCTCATGAATTCGGTTATAGATCGACCTGTTGTACTTAACGTCTTGCTGGACGACTTGAAAAAAGCAGGCATGTTAGATGATGAAAATTATCAGCTGGGACAGTTTGCTCGCCACAGTCAATCCGAATTAAAAATGCATCCGTTTGCATTTATCGGCAAGCAAAAGCTCACCAATAAAAAAACCGGTGGTAACCTGAGTGAAGAAATTATTTGTGAGTGGGCCGCTGCAGAAGCAAGATTAAATTATTCTCGTATCGATCCGCTTGAAATTGATGTGGCTGCGATTACCTCAATCATGTCCTACGCCTTTTCAGAACGCCATAAAATTTTGGCATTAAAAATCAATAAAACAGAATTAGTGGTTGCGTGCAGCGAACCTAATATCACCTCTTGGGTGCAAGATTTAGAGCATGTGTCGCGCTTAAAAATTGTGCGCATTATTGTTATGCCCAGCGAAATAGAACGCCATCGCGTTGAATTTTATCAGTTAGCTAACTCGATTAATCGAGCCTCTTCGCAGCATGGTGGCATGAGTGGTATTCAAAACTTAGAGTCCATGCTGGAGCTTGGCAAAGCCAGCGCCCCAGACGCGAATGACGAGCACATTGTTAATGTAGTTGATTGGTTATTACAGTATGCATTTGAGCAACGTGCCAGCGATATTCATATTGAACCTAGGCGCGAGCTCGGCAAAGTACGTTTTCGTATCGACGGCGTTTTACACCTAGTCTACGAGCTACCCGCACAAGTTACGCAAGCGGTTGTTGCTCGTATAAAAACATTAGGGCGTATGAATATCGCTGAAAAACGAAAGCCACAAGACTCACGCTTAAAAACCAAAACACCCGCGGGAGAAGAGATTGAATTACGTTTATCAACCTTGCCCACTGCGTTTGGTGAAAAGTTGGTTATGCGTGTTTTTGACCCTAGTGTTTTGGTGAGGAATTTTGCGGAACTCGGTTTCAGCAAAGAAGATTATCGCCGCTGGAAAGAAATGACGTCGCAAAATAACGGCATCATCTTTGTTACTGGCCCAACCGGGTCGGGTAAAACCACCACCCTTTATTCAACCTTGAAAGAATTGGCAACGGTTGAAGTGAACGTGTCAACCATTGAAGACCCGATTGAAATGATCGAGCCCGCGTTTAACCAAATGCAGGTTAACCACAGCATTAATCTCGATTTTGCCACTGGCGTGCGTGCATTATTACGACAAGACCCTGACATTATTATGGTGGGTGAAATCCGTGATTTAGAAACGGCTGAAATGGCGGTTCAATCTGCATTAACCGGGCACTTAGTCTTATCAACACTGCACACCAACGACGCCCCTACGGCGATTACACGATTATTAGAGCTTGGCTTGCCTCCGTATTTGATTCGATCGACTATGCTCGGTGTCATGGCGCAACGTTTAGTCAGGATTCTTTGCCCACATTGCAAAGAAGAGCGTGCAATAGATGATATTACTTGGAAAGATCTTGTTGCCCCTTGGACAGTGACCAAACCCGCTAAAATATACCATCCAAAAGGATGCCTTGAATGCCGAGATACCGGCTTTATTGGCCGTATGGGAATTTATGAAGTATTACCGATGAGTCATGAGATCAGTAAACTGATTGATAGTGACTCAGATCATCTCAAAATCCGTCAGCAAGCCATGAAAGAGGGCATGCACAGCCTCAAGTTGAGTGGTGCACAAAAAGTTGCGTTGGGCTTAACGACGATAGAGGAAGTCATGCGAGTGGCGCCAATGTCTTAATTAAGGCGCTAAAATAAGCATTAGCCATTAAAAATACGACTCGGGCATAGTTACTCACTCAAATAACGGCTAAGCTATGGCAATAGTCTTACTGACATGTCAGTAAAATAAATTGTACAGAACCTAACCATGGCAGCAGATGTGAAAACAGCGCCCCTTATTATTGATTTAGAAGCTTCGGGGTTTGGCCGCGGTAGTTATCCTATTGAAGTCGGTTTTGCACTAGAAAACCGAGAAATACATTCGTTTCTGATTAAACCAGAAGAAGATTGGACTCATTGGAGTGAAGAAGCCGAGCAACTGCACGGCATTACTCGCGAACAATTGCATTGCGAAGGTATGTGTATTGAAGACATCGCGCTTAAGTTAAATGAAATGCTGCACGGTCAAACCCTGTATTCAGATGCTTGGAGTTTTGATAGCTCTTGGATAGGACGTTTATTCGACAGTGCGGGCATCGTTCAGCGTTTTCGAATAGAAACCATTAACAAACTTCTCAAACCTGAGCATGTTCAATTTTGGCACCCAACCAAAGAAGCCGTATTGAAAGAGCTTGGCCTTAACGCACATCGTGCCGCAATTGACGTGCAGGTATTACAAGAAACGTATTTGCGTATTGTCAATATGAGTTAGTGGTGGCTATACACACTAAAAAGAATGTACCAATGAGCCTTAGCCATGAAAGTGACTAGGGTTTTTTTTGAGATCCATTTACCTTGGGCTGATTGATTCAATAAAATATCACAATACTTGCTAACCGGTTAATCAGTCATGACAATAGGTTATGACCTTATCACCTTAAATATAATGCCCTAGATTAACGAATATAGTATGAATGATACCGATTACCACAAAATATTTCTTGAAATTACCGCTGAACTTGAAGAGATTGATGACATAGGAGAGGCTGCTCGTTACATTCCTGAATTGGGTAAAGTTGATCCTTCAAAACTGGGTATTCACCTCACCACCGTCGACAAACAAGAATATTCATTCAGTGATTCAAATGAGAAATTTTCAATTCAAAGTATTGCAAAGGTATTATCACTGACCTTAGCGCTAAAAATCATGGGCAAAGATATATGGAGTCGAGTGGGTGTTGAGCCATCGGGTTCTGCGTTTAATTCCTTAGTGCAGTTAGAAAATGAAAAGGGTATTCCTCGCAATCCATTTATCAATGCCGGTGCAATTGTTATTTGTGATATTTTGGTTTCCTGTCTAAAGAACCCAAAAGTAGACTTGCTTGAATTCATTCGAGAAGCATCGGGTATCGAGAGTATCGACTATTGTACTGAAGTTGCAGAATCAGAAAAAAGGACAGGTTATAGGAACTATGCACTCGCATACTTTATGAAAAGCTTTGGCAATATACATAATGATGTAGAGTCTGTTTTAGATTTATACTTCCATTTGTGTTCAATAGAAATGACGTGTAAAGAACTCGCACAAACTTTTTTGTTTCTTGCCTCTGGTGGTGTAAACCCAATAACCAGTCAGACTGTTATTAGTCAAGAGCGTTCAAAAAGAATAAATTCTGTCATGCAAATGTGTGGTTTTTATGATGAAGCGGGTGAGTTTGCTTTTAAAACCGGCTTGCCGGGTAAAAGTGGTGTGGGTGGCGGAATTATTGCTATTCACCCTGGGCAGTATTGTGTTGCGGTGTGGAGTCCTAAACTTAATGTTAATGGTAACTCTTACAAGGGTATGAGAGTGCTTGAAGCGCTTACCAGTAAAACTCAGTCTTCGATTTTTTGATTACGTTTTTAGCACGTAAGAAAGTCTATCGTTGTATTTATTATTACCTCCAGCATAGCCCTAAGAATACTAGGTATTACTCTGGTTGCAGAAGACGAGGCAGCTAGGCTGCGGTACTTAAAAAAGCTGCAAGATGATTGGTTGGTGTGTTTGCGTAAAATACCGATGAAGCCTAACGCATTGAACAGCGGATTAGAAAACGTGTAATCAACAGAATGTCTTGAGTATTTCAGTGCCCTGTACGAAAGTATTGGGATTTTCAGGAAAATAATGGATAGCCATGCAAAACACAAGTCTAAATGTATTGTTTATGTATTAATTTCAGGGCTAGGCATTATGCAGTATAATGTCTTGCGTAAATTAGGAGTGTTGAAGAAAGTGAACGCGTTAACCGAAAAATCTATAGTGTGTCCTTACTGTGGAGAAATACTTGAAGTGTTAATTGATTTAACCGACGTGAATGAACAATACATTGAAGATTGCCAAGTGTGTTGTAAGCCCATTAATTTTATAGTTTCTGAGGATAATAATGGTGAGGTTACGGTGAGTGTTTATAGTGACGATGATACGTTTTAAGAATTAAAATCATATTTTAATTTCATGTTATCGGTAGAGCTTATATTTTCTATTACGAATCAATTTACGCTTCCCAGTTTGACGGCATTGCTCAAACTTATCAGCTCAGTGTTGATGCTATGTAAGAGAGTGCATTAGCCTGTGATACATCTGTCGCGGACTAAAAGCTTAAGCCACTAAATGAAGCGCCGACTGCACATTCACTTAGAATAATTGTACTGACCGTGTCTCATGTCGAATCGTATTATGTGAATACTATTGCATGTGCACATATGAATGGATGCTAAGGTATGGCGTGCCTAGATAAGATCAGCGACATGGGATAATATTATCTAAATTAGGGTTTAGTATGATCTCAAACAAGATTTATCTTTATTTTTTGTCTCTAATATATCGAGAATTTTATGATACATGAAGAATTACCAGAAGATCACACTGATCCATTATTGAAGTTATTACATCGACTCATTCGACTTGCGATAAGAATACTGGCGGTATTAATGGTATTGGTTATTTTCTGGAGCATTGCCGATGTTGTCTATGTTTTATATAGCAGACTTATAACGCCGCCCTACTTGCTATTGGATGTTGAAGATATTCTGCAAACTTTTGGCGCTTTCATGCTTGTTTTGATAGCCGTTGAAATTTTTATCAATATTCGTTTATATCTTGGATCAAATATTATTCCGGTAGAATTAGTTATTGCCACAGCGCTCATGGCGGTAGCACGTAAAGTCATTGTATTGGATTTGAAACTTGTTTCTTCAGATCAAATTGTTGGACTGGCGTTGGTAACACTGGCACTTGGAATATCCTATTGGTTAGTAAAGCAAAATAATCTACCTAAACTTTAGACCTCATCCGTATATAATTGATATAGGCACATAAAATGAAAGATTCAAAAAGTACGATTGTCCCTTTAGAACCTGATACTCAAGTAGAGTTAGATAAAGTGTTAAAAGCAGGAGGTTCTGCTAAGGTCATGTTAAAAGGCAGCGATCAAGTATTTATAATGACAAAGTCAGAGAAGGGAGGTGATTATGAATTATCTAACGTTGCTTCAGCGTCGTCTAACGATAATATGCGAAATGCGTTAGAAAAGATCAAAGCGAAGATGACGTTATAAATAAAAAAACCGCTCAATACCTCATGGTATGAACGGTGCTTGTTGTATTTCTCTCGCGTTTATTTATGAGCCTCTAATTGAGCTCTTGTTAAACGTTATGTATTAAGAGAGTCCAAATACGCACGAGTCCCTTCTTCAACCGTAGCAAAAGGTTGGTCGTAACCCATTTCGCGCAGTTTAGAAATATCCGCTTCTGTGAAGCTCTGGTAAGCGCCCTTAAGATGCTCAGGGAACGGCATGTATTCTTTCGTTGCTTTCGTAACGTGAGTGCCTTTTTCGTCGTGCCAATCGATCACCGCATTCGCCACATCGTTAAAGCTCTGGCAGCGGCCAGTCCCTAAGTTAAAAATACCTGACTTGTCTGGGTTGTCTAAGAACCACAGATTAACCTTTACGACATCGCCTACGAACACAAAATCTCGACGCTGTTCACCATCGCCATAACCACCAGAACCACCAAATAATTTAGCCACGCCATTTTCTTTAACTTGGTTATTGAAGTGGAATGCAACAGAAGACATGCTGCCTTTATGCTGCTCGCGTGGGCCGTAAACATTGAAGTAACGGAAGCCAACAACCTGAGAGGTAAAGGTATGCTGAATCTCACGCACGTATTGGTCGAACTGCCATTTTGAATAACCATAAACGTTTAAGGGTTGTTCGTACTCACGTTGTTCTTTAAAGACCGATCCAGCACCATAAACGGATGCGCTAGAGGCGAACAAGAAGGGAATCTCACGAATGATGCACGCGTGTAACAGGGTTTTAGAATATTCGTAGTTATTTTCCATCATAAATTTACCGTCCCACTCTGTCGTAGAGGAACACGCGCCTTCATGGAAAATTGCTTCGACGTTATTCAAAATTGGATCGTCGATTTTTACCAGCTGCAAGAAATCATCTTTATCAAGATAATCTGCAATGTCGCAGTCGCTTAAGTTATAAAACTTTTTACCGTCGGTTAAATCATCTACTACGATAATGTCTTTACGACCTTGAGCATTCAAAGTCTTAACGATGTTGCTGCCAATGAAGCCAGCGCCGCCTGTTACGATAATCATATTAACTCATCCAGTTTTTTAAGCTTTTTCAGCTTGAATACGTCTAATAATGGCGCTGGTTGAGCAGTTGTCTTTAAAACTCAAAACAATCACTTCACCACCTGCGTCCATCACGGCTTCGCTGCCGGCAATGTCTTCGATTTTATAATCGCCACCTTTTACTAAAATACTTGGAAGCACTTTAGTAATTAAGCGCTCCGGCGTATCTTCATTAAAGGGTACAACCCAATCGACACTTTCTAATCCAGCCAATACCGCCATGCGGTGATCAAGTGGATTAATCGGGCGAGTAGGGCCTTTCAGGCGTGAGACCGATTCATCGCTATTGACCGCGACTAATAAGCGATGGCCTAAGGTCTTCGCTTCTTTTAAATATTGAATGTGGCCCGGATGAATAATATCGAAACAACCATTGGTCATCACTAGGCTTTCACCGCGTTCTTTGCATTCACGGACCAGCTGCATGAGTTCATCTTCGTCGAAGACGGCTGCGCCTCCGTGCTGCTCGCTGCGAATATCACTGCGAAGCTCATCACTGGTAACGGTAGCCGTGCCCAGTTTACCGACCACGATACCGGCGGCGATGTTAGCAAAGGCCGTGGCGTGTTCTAACGATTGTCCGGCCGCCAGCGCCGTCGCTAAAACAGAAATCACCGTATCGCCGGCACCGGTTACGTCATACACTTCGCGTGCACGCGTCGGTAAGGTTAGAGGCTCGACATCACGCTGAATTAAGGTCATGCCTTTTTCGCTACGTGTTATCAACAGTGCGGTAAGGTCGTGCTCTTCTAGCAGCGCTTTGCCCTTTGCAACTAAGGTTGCATCGTCTTTGCAATAACCGACAACCGCTTCGAACTCGGCTAGGTTAGGCGTAATTAATGTGGCACCTTTGTAAGGGGAAAAATCGGTGCCTTTGGGATCAACTAAAACAGGCGTACCCGCTTTACGCGCGGCTTGAATTAAGCGCTGTGGGTCGATTAATGCACCCTTGTTATAGTCGGATAAAATTACCGCGCCCGCTTCGGCGACTTGCTGATCAAACTGGGTATAAATCGGATTGAGGTCGACATCGTGAAAGGCTTCTTCAAAATCCAAGCGAATCAGTTGTTGGTTGCGACTCAAAATTCGCAGTTTGGTAATCGTTGGGCTTGTTTCGTGACGTAAAAACCCACACTCAACGCCTTTGTTTCTCAGCATATACTCAAGGTCGTCGGCGTTTTCATCATCACCCGTAATACCAAACAAGCGCGCTTTAGCACCCAATGTTGCAATATTTAAGGCAACGTTGCCGGCGCCGCCAGCGCGGTTTTCGATATCTTGTACTTTCACTACAGGCACGGGTGCTTCCGGGGATATACGCGATGTAGGCCCCTGCCAATAACGATCCAGCATGACATCGCCGAATACTAATACCTGTGCTTGATGGAAGTTAGGAACTTGTAAATCCATCTTGATCCGCCACATAAATTAAAGAACACTCAGTCTAACAAAACTACGCAGCCGGAACTAGCAGGCAGGCTATATAAGCTTGGCGGCGGTTTTGTTAATATACAATGCTAATGTATAGCGGCGTTCAATAATCGGAGAACTGCGAGTGGCTCGTTTTTTTTACAACTTGGTTTTTACCTTAGCGATTCCTATTATTTTGCTTCGCATGTGGCTGCGCGGTGGATCCAACCCGGGTTACCGTCAGCGCTGGGCAGAGCGTTTCTCTTTCTTCACTTTCAATGGCCAAACGAACGGAATACTGATGCATTCGGTTTCGGTGGGTGAGACCCTTGCGGCTGAACCGTTAGTGCGCAGTCTGCAATCTGCCAACCCCGATTTAACACTGACTATTACCACCACAACGCCCACCGGATCTGATCAAGTTTTGCGCTTGTACGCGGATGACTTAGCGACGGGGCGCATTGTTCACCTCTATCTACCTTATGATTTGCCTTGGTTAATGAATCGTTTTATTAAGACGATTCAGCCTCGTATCTGCATCATCATGGAAACAGAGCTTTGGCCAAACATTATTCACAGCTGTAATAAGCAGCACGTACCGGTCATCTTGGCTAATGCTCGCCTTTCTGAAAAATCAGCCCGGGGTTATGCGAAGTTCCCAAAACTGACGCGTCCTATGTTGCAAGGGTTAGAGGTGGTTGCCGCACAGTATCACAATGATGCAGAGCGTTTTATTACGTTAGGCATTGATGAGAGCAAGGTCGATGTCACGGGCAGCATTAAATTTGATATCTGCGTGCCTGAGCAATCTTTAATTCAAGGTAATACGCTTAAAGTGCTGTGGGGAGTAGCACGACCGGTATTAGTGTTGGCGAGCAGCCATGAAGGGGAGGACGATCTTATTTTGGCCAGTTATCAGCAGTTATTGGCTGATTTCCCTGATTTATTATTAACGATAGTACCGCGTCACCCTGAGCGTTTTGATGAAGTCGCGGCGTTGATTTTAGATCGCGGTTTGCATCTGGTAAGGCGCAGTGAGTCATTTGAAGAAGGTAATGAGCAACCTAGCGCGATGACGCAGGTGTATTTGGCCGATACCATGGGTGAGATGCTGGTATTACTCGCCAGTGCTGATATTGCGATTATTGGTGGCAGTTTTATTGAGCATGGCGGCCACAACCCCTTAGAAGCGTGTGCATTATCCAAAGCAGTGGTGATGGGGCCAAGTGATTACAACTTTGCGGCTATCACTGAGCAGCTTATGAGTGAAGGCGCTATGCAACAAGCATCGTCTGCACAGCTGACTATCTGTTTACGACAGCTATTACAACGCCCAAAATTACGTGCAGACATGGGCGCCTGTGGCCAGCGCGTCGTGGCCGCTAACCAAGGCGCCGTTGCGCGCCTAACGGAGTTGGTGGCTGAGCAGCTGCATTGTTAACCCTTAGGCAATAATCCCTTTTCATTTCGGCAATAGACTGCCCTTTAGTTTCAGCATACACTTGTATGCTGAAACTAAAGGAGTCCATCATGAATTCATTAACCCTGCAAAGCTGGACGTGGTTTAGCCAAGCGTTAACTCAGCACAGCTCATTCTCTGGTTATTTCCACCCCTTAATACAGATGTTCGTGCCTCAATGGGCCACAGACGCCTATCGTGCTCAAATCATAGAGATCCGCGATGAAATGGCCGACATGTATACCCTCGTGCTTAAACCTAAAACAGGGTTGATTGATCGTGCATGGCCTGAATTTCAAGCGGGCCAATATATTGAACTGATGGTTGAAAAAGACGGCAGTCGGACCTTGCGCTGCTTCAGTATTTCATCCTCCCCTGCTTATTATAAAAAAACAGGTTTAATTGAGTTGAGTATTCGTATTCAGCCGCAAGGACGTATCACCCCTTGGATTCGTCAACAGTTAGTCCCAGGCAGTCTGGTTAATATATCGCTTGCTCAGGGTGAATTTACGTTACCTAATTCAGTTGTGACTAAGCATCAAGGGTCTGAAAAGTACCTATTTATTGCCGGTGGCAGTGGCATCACGCCGTTTCGTTCTATGTTGCAACAGCAATCACTGCAGCAAAAGGCACTCAATAAGCAATCGATAGCACTTGATATTCACCTACTGTATTACTCGCGAAATGATCAGCACATCGTTTTTCAGCGTGAACTAGAGCAGCTGCAGAGAGAATATCCCAGTATCCAAATTACGTTTGTGAATGGCGAAAAAGAAGGGTTTATTTGTCGCGAACACTTACAAGGCTATTGCCCCGATTATGATTCACGCACGAGTTATATTTGTGGCCCTGCGCCTATGATTCAGCAAGCACGAAAAGTGCTAGCAGAACTGGAGGTTGCTGAAGAAAAAATAAATTTTGAATTCTTTGGTGCCGCACCGATTGAACTGAAAAATAACGAACACGCTGTTGTGCATTTTCAAGCCTCACAAAAAACAGTGGTGAGTAAAAAAGACGAAATCAATACCTTGTTAGAGCAAGCAGAAGCGCACGGGTTAACCCCCACTTCGGGTTGTCGTATGGGTGTTTGCCATCAGTGTATTTGTAAAAAGAAAAGTGGCATCGTTTTTAATACTCGCACGCAAACATATTCAGATACCGGCAGTGAAGAAATTCAGCTGTGTATCTCCGTCGCCCAAGGCGATGTAGTACTTGATCTTTAACCGACGATAAGGAAAAAAATATGACCACTAATCTTGCTAGTAATCGTCCGGATGCAGAAACATTACACGCATTTGAAGACGACTTAAATGCCATTCGTGAAGACGCTATGGCGAAGGTGGGTGATAAAGACGCTCGCTACATTCGCAACGTTATTCGTATTCAGCGTGTGGGTGACATAGCCGGCCGACTTGCGCTGGTATTGGGTTTCTTGCATCCACTATTCTGGGTTGCGGGTGTCGCATTATTAGCGCTGTCTAAAATTTTAGATAATATGGAAATTGGCCATAACGTTATGCACGGCCAATATGATTGGATGAACGATCCTCACATTAATTCTCGAAAATTTGACTGGGATATTTGGGGGGATGGTGAATCCTGGAAGCGTTATCACAATTATGAACACCACACTTACACCAATATTATTGGCAAAGATCGTGATTATGGTTATGGCTTGTTGCGTTTAAGTGATGATATTGGCTGGCGTCCAAAGAACCGCTTTCAGTTTATTACTTATACCTTATTAAGCAGCTTTTTTCAGTTTGGTATTGCGTACCATGAAGTGGCGGGTGAGCGAATTTTTGCCGGTAAACCAAAAGAAGAGTCCAGCTTGCCGATTAGCCGGGAAGCATTAAAACATTCTTTCTTTGCTAAAATTAAAAAACAGGTTTTTAAAGAGTACTTATTCTTCCCACTGCTGGCCGCTTTAATATCATGGCCCCTGTTTTTTGCGGTATTAGCAGGTAATATGCTTGCTGAGTTTATTCGCAACTGGTGGACAGCCAGTGTCATATTCTGTGGCCACTTTACCGAAGATGCGCAAACGTTTGATCAGGCGGAATGTGAAAATGAAACACGCGGTGAATGGTATTATCGCCAAATTTTAGGCTCTTCGAACTTTGAAGGCAGCCGAGCCTTTCATATTTTAACCGGACACTTAAGCTGTCAGATTGAGCATCATTTGTTTCCCGATATACCTGCCTATCACTATGTTGATATGACAAAGCAAGTTCAGGCGGTGTGTAATAAATATAATATTCCTTACAATACCGGCACGTTTGGCCAGCAGTATTGGACGGTGGTCAAACGTGTTATTAAATACTCGTTCCCTACCAAAAGTGAGCAGGCGTTGCTGACAAACTTATAGTATTAATGCAAATCGATAAATCCAAGATATAAAAAAGCCACTTCAATGAGTGGCGTTGTTATATCTTGGATTGAACTCAATAAAAGTTTACTTCAACCAAGCATTCAATGCCTGAATATCAGCTTCACCTAATGAACCTGCAAAGAACTTCAGGTTTAACAAATCAATAATATAATCATAACGAGCATTGGCATAATCACGCTGAGCACTGAACAAATTACGCTGAGCATTTAATACTTCAACAATGTTACGAGTACCCACTTGATAGCCTGTTTCAGTGGCTTCTAAGGCGCTCTGCGAAGAAACCGTTGCCCGTTGACGCGCTTTAACCGTGAGTACATCGGTTTGGACTTTACGATATAGACTGCGAATATTATTTTTAACCGTACGCTGCTGCAAATCTAAATTAGCACTGGCTTCAGTCGATCGTGCTGCGGCTTGTTTCGCTCTGGCGTAATTACTGCCTCCTGCAAATAGAGGGATTGTCGCTGAGAATGCGAGAGTGGTATTGGTTGAATCGGTAATCTGACCATTGCTTACTCTATCGCCGTCGGTGTAGCTCCATTGCGCGTTAATTTGTGGCGCGTAGTTAGACCAGCTCGCTTTACGTGTATATTCTGCGGCGTTAACACCTTCATGTGCTAGTTGAATACCTGCGTATTTACTTAGGCCCGCTTCAACCCACTCATTGGCGGCTGTCTTAGGGCTAGAGAATTCTACATTAGTATTTAACTGAGCAAGATTTTCAAAGCGCTGACCTGTGATTTGTTCCAGTGCTTCGAAGCTAATATCCAATGCCGCTTCTTGGCCAATCAGGTTTGCATACGATAAATCGTACGACGCTTCTGCTTCATGCACTTCAGTTATGGCAATCAAGCCCACTTCAAAGCGTTGCTGAGTCTGTTCTAACTGACGCTTAACCGCCGTTTCTTCGGCGCGAGCCGTATCCAACGTTTCTTCGGCGCGCAGTACGTTGAAATAGGCTTCAGCGCTGCGTAAAATTAATTGCTGTTCACTTAATAAATATTCTAAATTAGAAGCATCACCACCGGCTGAAGCGGCTTGGAAGTTGTACCAACTATTCAGGTTAAATAATGTCTGACTAATGGTCGCATTGTAAGAAAAGGTATCAAAATCAGAGTTACCTGCAGCGGTTTCTATTTCCGATGTGGCTTGATTAGCGCCTATGCTAATTTGAGGAAGCAGTGCTGCGCGCGCTAAACTTACTTGGTAGCCACCGGCATCACGCTTTGCTTTAGCCGCTGCCAGCTCAGCATCGTTAGTGAGCGATAGCTGATAAATTTCGTTAAGATCTGCTGCCATAATGTTACTGGCAAAAAAAGCAGAGGATATTAACGATGTTAGTGCAATAATTTTTTTCATAACAAGTTCTCAAGCGGCTTGTAAACAGATTGACCAGAATTTTAACAGATTAATCAGTTAATATATGGCTAAATTGTACCGATATTAGCAACACTGCGTTACCGCGGAGTCAATCTTGTAGTTTTATAATATTCCCATTCAGTCATATAGTGAATCACAATGTCAGAAATAACCGTCAGTTTTAGTCAAGGTGACTATACAGTAATAGCCAAAAAGTCTTTATATAATGGTTTTTTTAAGATGAGTCGTTTTGACATACAGCATCGGCTATTTGCGGGGGGAAGTAGTGAAACGTTTAGCCGAGAGGTATTTGAGCGGGGTGAAGCGGCTGCCGTGTTGCTTTACGATCCCAATGAAAACGTTGTGGTATTGACTGAGCAGTTCCGCATTGGTGCTGCGTTGGATGCAGCACGTACTTCTCCCTGGTTATTAGAAGTGGTTGCTGGAATAATTGAAGAAGGTGAGCAAGCCGAAGAGGTGGCGCGTCGTGAAGCGCTCGAAGAAGCGGGGTGTGTCATTAACGATTTAATTCCTATTTCTACTTATTGGTCTTCTCCAGGGGGTACTTCAGAAAAAATACATTTGTATTGTGCTTTACTCGATAGTCGAGGCATGGGAGGGATACACGGTCTTGACTATGAGCAGGAAGATATATTAGTGCGTATGATTCCGTTTGATACCGCTTATGACGGCATTGCCAGCGGGGAGATCAATAACGCTGCGACCATCATTGCTTTGCAGTGGCTAAAGTTACATCAATCACTATTAAGTCAAGAAAATGAAAGTAAAAGTGATATAGCCAGAAAGACGGTTTAGTCTAGTTATTAAATTATATACGTCTTTCCTCTAGGCAATATGCACGCTTTTCGTTAGTGTGACGGATGAATATGAAAAAATAGAAGGATCAAGGTATGGCATTAAATCGCCGCTATGTGCCCGATTTAAAGAAAATGGCTGCGGCTTGTGAAGGAAATTACATTCGCTTGAAGAAGCTAATGCCTGATTTTGAGCTGGGTTATGAAAAGTCATTTTTTATTAGTGGCGATTTGCTGACTGAGATCTCTGAATATGAAGCTCGAATACATTTAAAAGTCATTGAAAGTTTTCCTTACACGTCGACCATTGAAGTTGTGCAAAGGGGTCTTTCCCCAGGCTGGATTAAGCCACCTTGTATGCTTGTGCGCATATACCATGACGCTCGCTCGGCTGAAGTGACGAGTTATCAGAATCAAAAATGTATTCAAGGAACATACCAATATCCTAATTCGCAAATGCGGATGCCTGACGAAAAAGCTCAACTCAATCAATTTTTAGCTGAATGGCTTACCCATTGCCTTAAATATGGTCATGCAGAAGTGGCATTAGATTTTTCACCATTACGTTGATGGTTCGTGAATCGAATAAAATGTGATGTAATTCTTAAAACGTTTTAACAATAGCCTATACAGTAAGAGAATGTTTTAGAAAGTATAGATATGTGAACACGGAGCGCCAATTGTATTTGCTAGATAATGAAAGACCCATTCAATTTATTCAGATAACGGATACGCATTTAGTCGAAGCGGTGGATGGCTATTTGATGGGACTAGAAACTCAAAATAGCCTAGAGCATGTGTTAAGCAGTGTTCAATCTGAAAATGATGATTTCGATTTTTTTGTGATGTCGGGTGATTTATCACAAGATGGTTCGCTTGCTTCTTATCAGAGACTGAGAGAATCACTCGCGCCTTTTAACGTGCCATCATTCTGGTTTCCTGGAAACCACGATGACATGTCCAGCATGAAGGCTGTTTGCCAAAATACCGAGCATTTAGAAAGCATAATTCGCACGCCCTATTGGCAGCTCGTATTGTTGAACTCTCAAGTTGAAGGCGAAGTTTTTGGCAACTTAGCCGATAATCAGTTCGAGCTTTTGGAGCGTGCTTTAACGGAACGTCCCGACTTGCATACCTTGATTAGCCTTCACCATCATCCGATTCCAATGGAAAGTGGTTGGATGGATAAAGTCGGCTTAAAAAATGGCGAAAAACTGATGGATATTGCCCGTAAATATCCCCAGGTAAAGTGTATTCTATGGGGTCATGTTCATCAGGAAAGCGATCGTATCGTTGACGGTATTCGTATGCTGTCTACCCCTTCCACTTGTGTCCAGTTTACCCCAAAATCGATCAATTTTAATATTGATATGCTCGCCCCAGGCTATCGTCGTTTACAATTGAATCATAATGGTTCGATTGAAACGGAGATATTACGGGTAAAAGGTATTGAGTTTGAACTTGATTTGTCCGTTAAAGGATACTGAAAACATTTAATAAGGTTACCCCTCTCATTATCATGATACTTCCTCGTAATATTGCCTGTGTTTATTTACACGGTTTTCTAAGCTCTCCAAAATCTAAAAAAGCCCAAGAATTAATGCAATTTTTCGCTGACCATCAAATGCAACATCAGCTGTGTGTGCCGACCTTATCGTTTGAGCCCTCAGTCGCAATTCAACAAGCGCAGAATGCGATTCATAAGCTGAAGCAGCAACAGGGAGTTGATCAGGTGTTTGTGATGGGAAGTTCATTAGGTGGCTTTTATGCGACGTATATTGCTGAACAAGAGAATATAAAAGCAGTATTGATTAATCCTGCGGTTCGTCCATATGAACTCTTTGATAAGTACTTGGGGCCTAATCAACACTTCTATGATGGTAAAACGTATATGTTGGAGTTGAAACATATTGAACAACTGCAAGCGCTAAACATCGAGGAACTGAATAGGCCTAGCGATCAGCTGTTATTATTACAAACAGGTGATGAAACTTTGGACTATCGATTGGCACTCGAAAAATACAATGACTGCCCCAGCGTTATAGAACCTGGTGGCAACCATAGCTATGAGGGCTTTAGGCAAAGGCTATTATCTATATTTTATTTTATTCAGCGCTAACGGTGTTTAGCGTTTTACTGTGATTCGGTTGTTCATATCACGACTTTTTCGAATGAGTTCGTTGCCTCCTTCAGGCAGGTTGGATTTGGCAAGGCGGTCATACAAGACAATATTGACCGTTGCGGCAAGATTCAAGCATCCGTGAGTTGGGATATAAACAACACTATCCGCTTTATTGACGACTTTTTGCTTTACGCTTCCATCTTCAGGGCCAAAAATATAAAAAGCATTTTCTGGATGCTGAAAATTCGCTAACGATTCGGCATTCTCTGCCAGTTCAATGACTACAATTTTAGCCCCTTTTGGGGCACTTTCTAATAAACACTCAACGCTAGTAAGAGGAATTTTTATGCTTTGACGTTGGGTATCAGTACAGAATGCCGCTGCGCGGTCATAGCGAATACCCGTATATAAAATACGGTCGGCCCGAAAGCATCCAGCGGCTCTTAGAACGGCGCCGACATTGGTTGGACTTTTAGGATTACTAAGGCCGAGGGTGACTGTAGAGTGGCTCATTCAGGAGTGCATCTCGTATTTATGCGATTAAGGAATAACAACAATTGCTTGTGTATTATAATACATTCTTAAGATTATTATCGAACAGTAAAAGCAGCGTAAAGACCGTTCATGGACGCATAGAAGTAGTGATGGATCACTCCAGATCTGATGCCCTATGCTAATCTTAATTTATATTTATTGTTTGCGAAAGATCTATGTTGTCTAAGGAAAGGTTAAAACAGTCATTAGCATACCTATTGCTTGCCATGTTGATTATGTTGATTTATCAGTATGTTATTTCTATTTCTGATCCTACGCAAAATGCTCTACAAAGTGGGCAGAAGGGTTTTCAAATTGATGAAGCTTTTTTAATTGATGTAAGCCAAGAGCTGACATTGGATCAGCTCTTGGCTGATAAGTCATCGTTAGTGAAGCAGCCGCTTAGTGAGATACCTTGGAGTTTTACTCAGCAAGCCTATTGGGTTCATCTTGTTATTCGTAATAACAATCAGCATGGCGTTGATATCGTTAGTCATTTCTCAAATCCTATGCTCGAGCAGTTGACCGTGTATCAAGTGTTAAACAATAAACGGGTCAAAGAAAAAAAATTAGGGTGGCAGCTATCTGATCTTAATAGATTGAATCGCAGTATTCCGTCGTATGAAATGAGAATTGAGCAAACAGAAACGGTTGAACTATATATTCGTATTGCCACGGAAGGTATTGCAAAAACACCGATCAATTTATACCTTAAAGATGATTTTTATAGCTTAGTACGGTTTACATTTCTGATTTGGGGAAGTTTTGTAGGTATCTTAATTGCGATGGCTTTATATAATTTAGTCTTATATTTAGGATTAAAAGACAACGTATATTTATTATACATAGGCTACATCACTTCAATACTGATGATGTTAGGCGTCGTGATTGGTTTTGGTCATTATATTTGGCCAGAAGGTATTCTAAAAATATTTCGTGAAAATATAGTAGCAGTAAATGTTTTAGTAATGATATTTGCGTTGTCTTTTGCGATGTCATTTTTCAATGCCCGTAAAAATAAAACGCGAACAGTTAAATTTTGCAGTGGTTATCTCATTTATCTTATTGTGTTTTCTTTTATTAGTCTGTTTTTACCAGAATATATAGCCGCGCCTATTTTCTTTTTTAGTATGGCGCTTCTATATCCCGCCATTGTATTTCTGGTCGTACAGCAATATAAAATTAATCATCTATGGGCAACGCTATATATAGTTTCATGGGTGCCGCTTATCATAGGAGCCACTCTTCAACCGATGGGTTTAATCGGTGTCATTAACGATTCATTTATAATTCACCATGCTCTAATGATTGGCGTATTATTTGAAATCATCATAATGGCTATGGCTCTCGCGCGTCGCATGCAATATAAAAAAGAGAAAGCCATGCACGATGCAACTCATGAACCTGAGACTCACTTGGCTAATACTCATTTACTAGAAATTAAAATGAAAGAATTGTTGGATAATGATACTGACTTTGCCGTTTGTATTATTCAAATAACAAATTTATCAAGTTTATTACCCTATATAAGCAATGCCGATATTAATAACCTAACGCTAAGGGTTGCTCATACTATAGAAAGAACACTATGTTATAAAGATAACTTTATGGTATTAGAATATAAAAAAAATAAAACCATCAAGCTAGCAAAAATCAATGAAGATATTTTTGCAGTTCTTATTGATGTGACTTCTACTTCGTACAAAGAGCAGGAGTGCTTAAAAACGCAACTGACATTCTTTCAGGACGGTATGGAGAAAGGCGTGCAGGTTGGAAAATTGTTTATTAATCTTTCAGCCAGTATTGGTATTTCTCTTTTAGAACAGCAGAAAGCAGGGGCGCCGTCCGATCTTATCAAACAGGCTTATCAAGCATTAGAGAAGGGAAGGCGAGAAAATATACAGTTCTCAGTGTACCTTCAAGAAGAATCCTTGAATGTTGCCAAGAGATTAGAATTAGCGTCAGATTTACAACAAGCGCTTAGAAATAATGAATTAGAACTCTTTCACCAACCACAAATTGATATAGATAAGAATAGAGTAGATGGTTCGGAAGTATTATTACGTTGGCAGCATAATAGTTATGGATTTATTGCTCCTGATGTTTTTATTACACTGGCGGAAGATACGGGTATTATTAACGAGTTGACATTGTGGGTTGTGAATAGAGCTTGTCGTGACTTAGAAGAAATAATTACCTTGGGTTATGAAAATTATAATGTATCGGTTAATATCAGCGGTAAAGATATCTCAGAACCGAACTTCTTAACTCACATTAAAACAATAATTAATCAGTATGACATTCCTCTTTCCAGTTTGACATTCGAGTTGACAGAATCGGTAATGGTTATTGATTTTAATCACCTGAGTTACATAATGAATGAGCTAGCCTCAATGGGTATACACGTTGCCATTGATGATTATGGAACAGGGTACTCGTCATTGTTATATATTTCACAGTTACCTTTTAATGAACTTAAGATTGATAAAAGCTTTATTATGAATCTAGAAAGTTCAGAGCGAGATTTAACTATTGTTAGAACAACAATTGAGATGGCTAAAAATCTAGGTTTAAAGATTGTTGCAGAAGGAATAGAATCTAAAGCGATAGAGATAATATTAAAACGTCATGGTTGTAACATACTTCAGGGTTACTATTATCAAAAGCCAGTAGAGTTCAGGCAATATTTATCTTGGTTAGCTCAATATCAGAATAACTAGAAAAAGGGGTTGTAAATATTGATCATAATGTAAGGTATATCGCCCTCTGGTATTGTTTGTCCATTATGAAGGGTAGAGACAAAGTTCCAAGTGTCTAGATACTTATCTTGACCCCAAATATTCACAATCGTCCTTTTTTATAAAATATTAATATGGTAGACCTCGTGGCTGTATAGCTTAAACATCTAAATATTTCTTGAATCATATGCCCAATGTAAAAGGGCTTGTCGTTGCTTTTTTCGACAGCTGTAATCATAGGGCTCACAGTACTTTTTAACGGCTCCAGAATGTCGCCTAAAAGCAAACCAACGTTTTATCTGACGCATATCTTCAGTTTCTGTCCTGCGTCCCATGTAGTATCTGCAATACCATTGAAACCATCCTCTAGGATCTTGCTGATGAATCCAACCTTTCTTGACCCATTCCGATAACGGCTGCGAGGCATCAACTGAAAAATAGTTAAGGCTTATATCTTTCTTAAGAGGACTCAATTTAGCATGAGCAAACCAAGCTTTAGGGAACTCATCTTGGCAATCATTTAGATATTTCCCCCCAAAGATGCCAAGTTCTAGCATTTCCTTAGGGGTTAGCTCGGGAGAAAATTTATCATCAAAATTTTCCCCTACAGGCATTTCCAAATGATAGACATAATCTTTTTGCATTTTATCGTTTACAACGATCTCTTTCATAACAACTCTCATCTATATCTCGATAATAAACGCCCACTTCCCAAAGCAAGAACGTCTTATTATTAGATCATTTAACGTCGTAAAGAGCCATTATTGCGCTAAAGCGGTTATCTCTGACAAGGTTCAAACGGGTTGTGTAGCAAAAAATATAACATGAGGATTTTAGCGCTATTCATCGGTTTATCGGCTATTGCTGCCGTCGTGTTTGAAGTATGTCAGTAGAAATAAGGGTAAATCTTATTTTGTGGTAAAAATCAGGTAGGTATCATTATTGTATTCTTTCCCTATATTTCGAGTCTTTGGATGTTATGTTAGTTATCAATGGAGAATTTCGACACCGCTATTGTGTCGCTTTCACCCGATATTGCACTATCTGGGTACTTTAACTCTCTGAAAGGTAAGCATTTCTATTTTTGATCTAGGAATTATTAGCGGCCTCAGTATACTGGATGCAAAATTCTATCCGCGTTACTCACCATCAGGGGATAAAGGCATAAATGGCGAATAAAGAATATAACGCGCAGTCGATTGAGGTCTTAAGTGGCCTTGATCCTGTGCGTAAACGCCCAGGGATGTACACAGATACCACTCGTCCTAACCATTTGGCACAAGAAGTCATCGATAACTCGGTGGATGAGGCCTTAGCCGGTCACGCGACTGAGATCACAGTGACCGTTCACGACGATGGTTCGTTAACCACCGTCGATGATGGCCGGGGTATGCCGACCGATATTCATCCAGAGCATGGGGTATCGGGTGTTGAGCTGATTTTAACCAAGCTGCACGCTGGGGGTAAGTTCAGTAACGATAGCTATCAGTTTTCGGGTGGTTTGCACGGTGTGGGTATTTCGGTAGTGAACGCATTATCGACCTTGCTAGAAGTTAAAATTTGGCGTGGTGGTGAAGTCAGTCGTATTGGTTTCCAAAATGGCGATAAGGCGTTGGAGCTGGAAGTCATTGATACCTGCGGTAAAAAACGCACGGGTACCAGTGTTCGCTTTAAGCCAGACCCTAAGTATTTCGATAGCCCTAAGTTTTCGATTCCGCGTCTTAAGCACAATTTACGCGCGAAAGCGGTGTTGTGCCCAGGTTTAAAAATCACCTTTAAAGCCCCCAATGCTGAAGACAATGCCGAGTGGTATTACGAAGATGGTTTAACCGACTATTTAAAGATTCACGGTGCGGGGTTAGACGTTTTACCGAAAGAACCTTTTACCGGTTCCATGCAGGGTAAAACCGAAGCCTGTGATTGGGCCGTATTCTGGTTACCAGAAGGTGGCGAGTGCATCCAAGAAAGTTACGTTAACCTAATTCCTACCGCACAAGGGGGAACCCACGTTAACGGTTTCCGCTCGGGTTTATTAGATGCGATTCGTGAGTTCTGCGAATTCCGTAATTTGTTACCGCGCGGCGTTAAGCTAACCCCGGATGATATTTGGGATCGTTGTTCGTATGTACTGTCTGCGAAGTTAGCTGATCCGCAATTCTCGGGTCAAACCAAAGAACGCTTATCATCCCGTGAAGCGGCGGCGTTTGTTTCCGGTGTAACCAAAGATGCGTTTGGTTTATGGCTGAACGAACATACCAACGACGCCGAACTGATTGCGGAAATGGCCATTGCCAGTGCGCAAAACCGTTTACGCAAAGCGAAAAAAGTGTCTCGTAAAAAGATTACTCAAGGTCCAGCCCTACCAGGTAAGTTGGCGGATTGCACCAGCCAAGAATCAGAGCGTACCGAAATTTTCTTGGTGGAAGGTGACTCTGCGGGTGGCTCGGCTAAGCAGGCACGAGATCGTGTATTCCAAGCGATTATGCCGTTGCGCGGTAAGATCTTAAATACTTGGGAAGTCGACTCGGGTCAGATCTTAAGTTCAGAAGAAATTCATAACATTGCCGTGGCGTTAGATATTGACCCAGGCACTGAAAGTTTAGAAAGTCTGCGTTATGGCAAGGTGTGTATCCTCGCCGATGCCGACTCGGATGGTCTGCACATCGCGACCTTGTTGTGTGCACTGTTCGTACGTCACTTCCGCTTGTTAGTAGAAGAAGGCCACGTTTATGTGGCGATGCCTCCCTTGTATCGTATCGATATTGGTAAAGAAGTTTTCTACGCGTTAGACGAAGCCGAAAAGAATGGGATTTTAGATCGTATTACGGCTGAGAAAAAGCGCGGTAAGCCCAACGTGCAACGATTTAAAGGATTGGGTGAAATGAACCCACTGCAGTTGCGCGAAACGACCATGGATCCGAATACGCGTCGCTTA
>JBNMOT010000002.1:0-91696 GCA_051275515.1 Oleispira sp.
ACTCAATTGCAGTGTTCTTTGCAAGAATGGTGATGCCACGCTCTTTCTCTTGGTCGTTCGAGTCCATGACTCGCTCGCCGGCTTGGTTACGCTCAAGTGAACCTGATTGTTCAAGCAACTTATCAACCAAGGTAGTTTTACCATGGTCAACGTGAGCAATGATGGCGATATTACGTAAGTTCTCGATCACAATTAGGGACCCTGAGTTATTGCCCTGCAGGCTTAGCAAAAATGCTAGCTTGGATGGGCTTGGCTATAAAAGGCCGCGATTATACATTAGCTAGGCAGAGATTGCTGATTAAATTGCAGTAGACTGGTCGACTTTTGTACAAATAACGGTAAATATTAAAAAAGCCCTGTTTTTGTGCTAATAAAGTTTATCTTGGGGCGTAGATGAACCTATAATGAGCAGATCCACAGTGTCTTTGTCTGATATTTGCATTTGTGCACCACTTTAGGTCTGTATTTTATTAACGCCCTCTTATGGTGCGTTATTGTGTGGTTGTTTTAAGCTAAGGCCTTGGAAACATCGACTTAGTTGTGACTTTATTAAATGGCACATTAGTTGCTGTTTGATTATTAAACTTAGGTGGTGGCCCCTTTTGTGTGGACCGCTGAATTAGATCAAAATACATCTGGAGACTATATATGTCTGTAAATACTCTAAACATGATCAAAGAGAATGACGTTAAGTGGATTGACTTACGTTTCACCGATACTAAAGGTAAAGAACAACACCTTTCTATTCCTTCTGGTTATGTTGACGAAGATTTTTTTGAAGTAGGCCAGATGTTTGATGGCTCTTCTATTGCTGGCTGGAAAGGCATTAACGAATCTGACATGATTCTTCTTCCAGATGATTCTACTTGCTACCTTGACCCGTTCACTGAAGATACTACGTTGATCTTGCGTTGCGACATCATTGAGCCTTCTACTATGCAAGGCTACGAACGTGATCCACGTTCTGTCGCTAAGCGTGCTGAAGCATTCTTGCTAGCGACGGGTCTTGGCGATACCGCTTTCTTCGGACCTGAGCCAGAATTCTTCATTTTTGATGATGTACGTTGGGGCGCAGACATGTCTGGCAACTTCTACAAGATAAACTCTGAAGAAGCTGCTTGGAACTCTGGTACTAAGATCGAAGGCGGCAACATGGGCCACCGTCCAACCGTTAAAGGCGGTTACTTCCCAGTTCCACCAGTAGACAGCTCTCACGATATGCGTGCTGCTATGTGTAACACTATGATGGCAATCGGTCTTGATGTTGAAGTACATCACCACGAAGTAGCGACGGCTAACCAAAACGAAATCGGCGTGCGCTTTAATACGCTTGTTAAGAAAGCTGATGAAGTTCAAATGTATAAGTACGTTGTTCATAACGTTGCGGCTGCTTATGGCAAAACGGCTACTTTCATGCCTAAGCCAGTGATCGGTGATAACGGTTCTGGTATGCACGTACACCAGTCTTTCTGGAAAGACGGCGAAAACCAATTCGCGGGTGACGGCTATGCTGGATTGAGCGAAATGGCTCTTTTCTACATCGGTGGCATCATCAAGCACGCTAAAGCGTTGAATGCGTTCACTAACCCATCAACAAACTCTTACAAACGTTTGATTCCTGGTTTTGAAGCGCCTGTAATGCTTGCATACTCTGCTCGTAACCGTTCTGCTTCTATTCGTATTCCTTACGTTGCGTCTCCTAAAGGCAAGCGTGTTGAAGCTCGTTTCCCTGATCCAATGGCTAACCCATACTTAGCATTCTCTGCTATGTTGATGGCGGGTATCGACGGTATCAAAAACAAGATTCACCCTGGCGATGCGGCTGATAAAGATTTGTATGACTTGCCTGCTGAAGAAGCTGCTGCAATTCCACAAGTTGCTGGAAGCTTGCGTGAAGCGATTGATTGTCTGAAAGTAGACATGGACTTCTTAACTGAAGGCGATGTTTTCACTAAAGATATGATCGAAGCTTACATCGAACTAGCGATGGAAGACGTTTACCGTGTTGAACAAACTACTCACCCAGTAGAATTCGACATGTATTACTCTCGATAAGTTTTTGGCTATAACAGCCTAAAACTAAAGAGTAAAAAAACCGTTACTTAGCAATAAGCAACGGTTTTTTTGTTTTTAAAGGCGATTGGTTTTATTTATATGTGAAAAATCACTCTAAAGTCAGTCTGCCTCAGCTGTAATATACGGTTAGACTTGCTACTCTTAAGTTAGATAATAATTTGACTGAAGAGATGTGGCCTTTGAAAGTAATTAATTGGGATGCAGATGAATTGCAGCATGCGCTAAAGCCTCTAGATTGGCAGCAGCTAGCTGAAATTTCCCCCGCCCAGCAGCGCTATGTCCATTACTACAAAATTGATTTTTCTAGCCGCTTTGAGGGTATGAAGCATCATGTCGGTAGCTTCTCTGCAGCAGGCTATAAGCTTACCGCGCAAATTTTTTATCAAAATAATGCCAAAGGTACCGCTATATTGATGCATGGCTATTATGACCATGTAGGCATCTATGGAAGTTTGATTGAATTTTGTTTACAGCAGGGATGGAACGTTTTTGCTTTTGATTTACCAGGGCATGGTTTATCCAGCGGTGATCGCGCGGCGATAGGTGATTTTGATGAGTACGACCAGGTGTTCACGGCGGCGATGGAGCAGACGCAATCTCTGCAAAAATATACCAAGAGTGAATCACAGCCCTTGCATGTTTTTGGTCAGAGTACGGGTGGCGCAATTATTATTAATTATGTGCTCTCTCGTAAAATTAAACAGCAGAATTCCCCTTTCTCAAGTATTAATTTACTGGCACCTTTAGTGCGTCCATGCAGCTGGACCCGTGCTAAAATATTACATACCTTAATCAGCCCTTTCGTAAAACAAATTAAACGCACCTTTGCCATGAACTCAAATGACATTGAATTTTTACGTTTTATTTCTGAGAATGATCCTTTGCAGCCTTTAACATTATCGGTGTGCTGGGTCAGTGCGTTAAAAAAATGGGTGCGGATGATCGAGGCTTGTGAACCGTCAGATCTTGAAATACATATTGTTCAGGGTGACCAAGATGACACCGTTGAATGGCGTCATAATATGCCTTTGTTATTAGAGAAGTTTCCTCAAAGAAAACTTTTAATGGTAGAAGGTGGGCGTCATCATATTGTGAACGATGACTTTCCTAAGCGTCAGCAGATTTATCAATGGTTACAACAAGTAATCACTCGCTGACTCACTATTGTTTAACAACACTAACTTAACGGTCTGAGTCTTCTTAAGGTTCAACTTAAAAGTAAGGATATTAGATACCTCGCATGAAATATATCAATGTCACGTTCGTAATTTTTTTCTGCGTATCGATTGCACAATTGTCGGGATGTGCAACCTATGGCAGTGGGGTTGAGGAAGCTTTAAAGGCCGCGCAAAAAGGGCAATATTTGGACGCGGAAAAAAGTATGGCTACCGCTCTAACGCCAATGGGTGTTGACCGATTACTTTACCATATGGAATTAGCGGTATTAAAACGTTTACAAGGTCAGTACTTAGAAAGTAATCAGCTATTAGCAGTGGCTGAAAAAATCGCTGAAGACCTAGAAGTAACAAGTGTTAGTAATAGTCTCGCGGCTTTTATGACTAACCCTCGTTATGGGGATTATTCTGGAGCTGATTTTGAAAAAGTATTTATTAATTATTATAAAGCTTTGAATTACATGGCGATTAGCAATAGCGCCGCAACACGTAATGCGCGTTTAGACGCTATCGAAAGTGCGCGTATTGAATCTCGCCGTTTGGGCATTCGTTTAAATGCATTGAATTCAGATAAAGGAACTTACGCAGAGCAAAAAGATATAGATGATCAAGTTTTTTCACAGGTACTGGATGTGTTCAGTTCGCTGCGAGGAAATTTAATTGACCATGACTCGTTAGAATATCGTGATGATGCAATGGCACATTATTTAACCGGTATTACGTATGAAACCAATGGTGAATACGATAATGCTCGTATTAGTTATCAAAAAGCCGCTACCTCATATGAACAAGGCTATTCTGAACAGTTTGGTTTAGGTTCAGAGATGACTTCTCAGGCGTGGTTCGATACGGTACGCATGATGCGTTTGGCAGGGGGTTACAATAATGAATGGCCCATATTAGCAACAAAAAAACTGTCCATATCACAGCGTAAGCAGTTAGTTGGATACGATGATAAATCTCAATTAGTTGTCATTGAACACGTGGGCATCGTGCCTCAGCGTAAAGAAATGAATGTACAGCTGAGCGCCGATGCGGGCAATCGTTCATTGGTATTACGGCCTTATTACAGTGCGGTGCAAAGCCATAGAGAAAAACTGGCGTGGTTTTATTTGGTGTATGCCGACAAAAGCTTAGCTAATTTGATCGTGCACTATAGAAATAATGATTTCATGAATTTCATTCTTAATGATTTTCAAAAAACGATCTATCTTGCCGGTGCTTGGAGTGCCGTTGCTGAATTGGGTTTTATCGACGCTATTGGCACAGGTCTAAGAATTACCGTTCCTTATTACTCACCCCCTAAAAATAAACCTGGGGCATCCTTTGCTCAGGTAGCAGGCAAAAAGTATCCCATGAAATTAGCCGCCAGTCCTGCCAACATGGGGCTGAATGAGCAGCTTTTAAATGCAAATGAAGATATTAGGCTAGCACTCACTCGTGGTGTTTTTAAAGCACTGACTGCGAATAAAGCAGCGGCACTTGCGGGGGGAGAGCTAAGTGGATTATTGGCCGCTGTTGGCAAAGTTGCGAGTCAATTATCGGATGCCGCTGAAACCAGAAACTGGTTGATGCTTCCTTACGAAATTCGTATTACTCGCATTCCACTCGATGCAGGTAGCTATGACATTGAAATGAATTCTGAGGTATTAAAAGGAAAGCCCTTCGTGATTCAGAATCAGCACGTTATTTTGCAGGAAAATGATATTCAAGTCGTACAGGTAAGATCGATGCCTTATGCAAACCAAGTTCAGCTAATACCTGAAGAAAATAAAATGAAAAAGTCAGTTGCTTTAATCGAACAATAATTTAACTTAACTGTCATAAGTATTTAATTAGGATTTCAAAGGAAGGCTCCCATGATCAAACACATAAAATTATTATTAATAGCGGCTGTTGCAGTCTCCATCGTGGGCTGTGCTGGAACGCGCGTAAGTCGCGTCGATACTGATCAGGAAATTGCGTTATCAGATCGCTGGAATGACAAGGATTCACAGCTCGTGGCAGAAGAGATGATTACAGACATGTTGTCGTTCCCTTGGGCGAGAGATTTTGAATTAAAAAACAGCAATCGCCCTACTGTTATTATTCAACGTATTGCTAATAAGTCACATGAACATATAGCGATTGAAACGTTCGTCAACGATATTAAACGCTCTATTATTCGTTCAGGGCGTGCCGATTTTGTGGCGGGTGGCGAAGAGCGCAAGGCGATTCGTGATGAACGCCAAGACCAAGAGTTGAATGCTGAAAAAGCTAAAGAACAAGGCCAAGAGCAGGCGGCGGATTTTGCTATTTCCGGCAGCTTGAATTCCATTGTTGATCAAGTCGGTGATGAACGTGTGACTTTCTACCAGGTGGATATGAAGCTGATTGATATGGCCAATAACCGTGAAGTCTGGAATGGACAAAAGAAAATTAAGAAGTTACAAGAAAAAGGCGGCTTCGGTTTTTAAATGAAGAGCTCACTTAAACGATTAACCAGTACCTTGGTCATCTGCAGTTTAGCGGCTTGTGTCACTAATGCCCCTAAGCAAAGTGCTGAGTCCAGGCGAGTAGAGAATCAAGCCAGCTTCGATACTCCTGAGTGGGTTAATAGCCCACCTCAGCGCTCTGGCTTTGCTTATGGTATTGGCTCTGGGGATCTTTGGGGTGATAAGGCCGATGCTGCTCGTCGTGCAGGTGACGCTGCTAGGGTGAACTTGGTCAGTCAGTTGCGTGTCACTGTGACGGGTGATTTTTCCAGTACTGTCCAAGAACGTAAATCAACGGGTAAGCACACAGAGCTTGTGCAAACGGTTCAGAATACGATTCGCAGTAAAGTACCCGCAGTAGCGCTTGACGAAGTTAGGATAACTGAGACTTTTTTCGAGAAGAAGTTTGCGTATGCCCTTGCGGAACTTGATCGGGTTAAAGCGGCCAGCCGTCTGCGCGGTCAAATTGAAGGTTTAGAAGAGCAGATCATTACTCTTTATAACAAACCTCGTTCGGGTACGACGCTGCAAAAGCTAAGGGTCGTATTGCCGGCGTTAACACTGTTTGCTCAGCGTGATCGCTCAGCAGACCAGTTAGCCTTAGTCGGAACGCAGCGCCAGAAGCCGGCGTTAAGCGATGAATTACAAGTGATTGAAACCACTATTTATGATTTGTTCAATCAACTGCAAGTACGTATTAGTATGAGTGATACTGGCGCACAAGAAATTGCTGGCGGGGTTATGGAATCTTTAACAGAACAAGGCATGCGTATTAGCGATCAAGGTGCTTATGATTTGATAATTGAGGTCTCAGCAACATTACGCCCGGTAGAAAAGAATGGCTCCCATTTTGTTTTTGCCGACAGTCGGGTAATCATTAAAGATGCGAACAACCGTACTTTGAGTACTTTTAGCAAGCAAGCTAAAGGTGTATCAGGCTACGCTGAGTTAGCGAAAGCAAAAGCTGAGCGCAGTGTTGCCAAAGTACTGGCTGCCGAACTAGCGTCAGCATTGGTTGATAAAATTGATTAATGATTACAATTAATCAGTGTTAACCACGAAAAAACGCCACCTATCGGTCGGCGTTTTTTTTGTTTCTGATTTATGACCATAACCGTTATGATAGATTTATGAGCTTTAAATACTATTGAGTAATTCTATGCCCAGTGACACCAATATCGATAACAGCTTGGAACAGAATAAAAAATTAGTTGAAAGATTCATTGAGTTCACTTGGAATCAAGGTCGTTTTCATTTGGCACGAAACTTCGTGCGTCGCGATTTTAAATATAATCTCAGCTTATTCAGTCAGACATTCGAATATGATAAAGCGTCCTTAGTAATACAACTTGTGCGTAATTCGATGGATGACTTTGAAGTCATGTTAGAGGATGTTGTTGCAGAAGGTGATCGTATTGTTACGCAATCTTTATTTTGTGGCACACTAGTTAAGCCTTTGTTCGGTTTTATACCCAGTGCGAATGTTGTTACGTTTTCGGCGGTTTCATTTTGGGAAATTAAAAAGGGTCAGATATACAGCCTAAATACTCTTTTGGATGTTGGCGAATTAATGAGACAAATGAATCATGAAAATAAAAGCTTAGAATTAGACCTAACAGCATTGAAAACAGGCTAATACTGGCAGCATTTTTGAATCTTTAGGCGTATTAGTGCTTGAAAGTAGTGTGTTAATCATCATAATATTGATGAAGTATTAGGGCACTAAGGTAATATCAATAATAAAAATCCACTTAATCCCTAATTAATACCTACATATTATATAAAAATCGAAGCTTGGCTCATACCTTGCTGTATGTCTTAAGTATTAGATATAAAAATGGGTTTCAATTTAATAACAATAAAATAAACAGTCTCAAATAAGCCTGAACTATAGACGATTTGTCTAATGGGGAAAAAATGAATAGCAAACCTGATGCATTAGTATGGCTGGCCTGCCTTGTTGCTATTGGCGCTTTATTAACAGGGTTTATGACATCAGACATGACTCAGACGAGCATGATCGTCAGTGAGAATTTAATCCGTTAGTGATAAAAAGATGAGCATTGTGTCTACACAGCAATAATCTCTTTAAGTTGAATATCCCAGCTTTCCACTGGAAGACTATCGACCTGCTGACAATGATGGGCTAAACCAAACAGTTCAGGCTTCATGCCTGCTTGGCGGCAGAACTCGAAACTGCGATCATAAAACCCACCTCCCATCCCCAATCGATTACCACTAGAATCAAAGGCAACTAATGGCAGACCAATGGCAGGCAAAAATCTGGGTTTAATGCGTTTGTTAAATCTAGGATCGGGTTCTGCGATACCAAAGCGGTTATTACGCATTCGACTGTTCGGTTTGTATTCTACAAACCACAAAAAACCTTTTCGTACCGGGTCTAAGACCGGTAAATACACTTTCTGTTTATTTGCCCAAGCTTGCTTGATTGCAAGTAGAGTATTTACTTCGCCATCATTCGCTAGATACAGAGCAATACATTGAGCATATTTAAAACAGGTATTCTGGTTGAGCTTTTGTCTTAGCGATAGCGCAGCTTTTTGTTGTTCAGCAGGTGTTAAATTTCGTCGAGTTGCACGCAGTTGCATACGCAGCTGACGTTTTTGTTGTTGGAATTTGTCTTGCTGTGACAGTGATGGGTTTGTAGAAGAAATAAAATGGAGCTCCCCACTGTGCCGCTGTCAAAAATAAAGGCCTTGAACCCAAGGTTCAAGGGTGGTGGGCTAGGTACTATATTAGGTTTTCCGACAAGCGGACATACGCACAATAATACGATAACCCTCCGGGGATATAAGCATCGGCTCGAGGTCTTTATAGACTGGCCAACACCCCAGGGAGCGAATTCAGTATAGCAATTTTCATCTCGAAAGAATGGTAAAATTCAACTATTTTGTTACTTTAAGTTTAAAGTTCAAGCTGAACATCCATCATCAGAGCTTCATGAAGACGCTCATCAATACGTTGAATTTCTTCTGTTAACTGAGCCTGTTTGTTTTGCAAGTGCTGCAATTGGTGCGCAATGTTTAATGCTGCAATTACGGCAATCCGGTCTGTACCCATGGCTTTGCCTGAGTGATTACTGGCATTACGAATTTCTCGCATTTTATCGTCCAGAAACTTTGCTGCACAGGAAAGCTCTTCTTGGCTATCTGCAGGGCAGTTAACCCGAAACTCTCTCTCTAAAATTGAAACTGTTAAAGTATTGGTTGTATTAGCCACTATTTCGCTCCAGAAGTTGCAAACGCTCAATCATTTCGTTGACTTTGCGACGAGCAATATCATTTTGCTGCATCAACTTGCCGCGTTCGGCTTGCCAGCGTGCTTCTGATACCTTCATTGCAGTCGCTTGCTCCCGCAATTCGGTATTTACTGAGATGAGCTTATCAATGTTACGTTGTAAGCTGGTTAGGTTGAGTTCTTTCATATGTCAGTATCTTTATATTACTTTGTCGTAAAAGAGTAGAGAAACCTACGCATTAGAGGGGATTAATACGCCCATCTTTCATGCTAGACTCTGCACAATACTATCATTTGTAAGTAAGATACCTCATGCAGAAGAATATATCGATTCCCTTTCATCAATTTGCTAATGCTATGGTCACGATTAGTGCACTCGGTTCGCCTTCTGGGCTGCATGGTTGGTTAACCGGCTTTTTAAGCACCGGGGCTCGTTTGCCTGATGCTCAGTGGCAAATCGAGGCCGAAAACTATTTAGAAACGCCAGAAACTTTGCCAAAACCCGTGCAGAGTTTGATGACGGTTTTTTATGGCTGGGTATTGCAAGGGCTTAAAAATGAGAGCATGACTTTCACTTTATTTTTACCAGAAAGTGACGATGCAGAATTAAGTCAGCAGGTTGATGCAATGGCGCAGTGGTGTAAAGGCTTTTTAGATGGTTTTGGTGCAGCGGGTAAAATCAGCGGCAAGCTGGATGTTGAAACGAGAGAAGTATTACAACATTTTGATGCTTTTAGCCAAGTAGAGCTGACTGCAGACGATAGCCCTGAAGATAGTGAAGACTTACTTCACGAATTGGTAGAACACGCTCGAGTTGCTGCGTTGACGGTGTTTTTAGCGTTTAACAAACCTGATGCGGGCGACACTACCATTATTGATGAAGACGCGCCGCCTGGCAAAGGTCAGCTGCATTAATTCTTATTTATTTTGATACAGACGTCGTCATTTTGATATAAAAAAGGCGGTTAAGGAGATTCAATGAAACTTGCTCAAACAGAATACAGTCTGCGCCGTCAACAACTTATGGCACAGATGTCAGAAAACAGTATTGCCATTGTGCCTACTGCGGTTGAAAGCGTCCGTAATCGTGATGTTGAACATCCTTTTCGTCAAGACAGCGATTTCTATTATTTGTCGGGATTTGCTGAGGCAAATGCATGCTTAGTACTGATTCCTGGACGTGAGCAAGGGGAATACATTTTATTCTGCGAAGAGAAAAATCCAACGTTAGAAATTTGGACGGGCCGTCGAACGGGCCCTGAAGGCGCTGCACGTGTTTTTTTTGCGGATGAAGCTTATCCGATCGAAGCCTTAGAGTCGGTGCTGCCTGATCTACTCGAAGGCAAAGACCGTATCTATACCGAGATGGGTGCTAATAGTAAATTTGATAGCCAGGTTTTACATTGGGTTAATAAAGTCAAATCGATGGTGCGAAAGGGGGCTGAAGTGCCTCATGAGTTTTCGGTACTCGGGCATGTGCTGCACGAGATGCGCTTGATTAAATCCGCTGCAGAAATTGAGATGATGCAAAAAGCGGCCGATATTTCCGCCGCGGCTCATTGTCGGGCAATGAAAAGTGCTAAGCCGGGTTGCTTCGAATATCAACTAGAAGCCGATATTTTGCACGAATTTATGCATAAAGGAAGTCGTCGGGCAGCTTACCCTTCTATTGTTGGTGGTGGAGATAATGCGTGTATCTTGCACTATACCAATAACGATATGGCCATTGAAGATGGCCGTTTAATTTTAATCGATGCGGGTTGTGAGTTGGATTATTATGCTTCTGATATTACACGAACATTTCCGGTAAATGGCAAGTTCAGTGCAGAACAAAAAGCCTTGTACGAGCTGGTATTAAAAGCCCAGTTAGCCGCCATAGAACAGATAAAACCGGGCAATAGCTGGAATGCGCCGCATGAAGTTGCGGTGGTTGTATTAGTCAAAGGCTTGGTTGAGCTTGGACTATTAACCGGTGACATTGAACAATTGATAGAAGACGAAAGCTATCGCGCATTTTATATGCACCGTACTGGCCATTGGCTGGGAATGGACGTGCATGATGTGGGTGAGTATCGAATTAATAAAGAGTGGCGACCACTTCAGCCGGGTATGGTTCTGACCGTAGAGCCTGGCTTATATATCGCCCCTGATTGTGAAGACGTCGATGTGCGTTGGCGCGGTATTGGTATTCGCATTGAAGATGATGTTGTTGTGACCGCAGCGGGTTGCCATGTGTTAAGTCACAAAGTGCCTAAAACGGTCGCTGATATTGAAGCTTTAATGAGTAATTAATTGTGGCAAGTCGCCCACTAGGGACACTTCAATAACAGACACAAGAGCAGGTATCAGGACTAATCAAATGGAAACATACCAAGTAGTCATTGTGGGTGGGGGAATGGTGGGCACTGCTTTGGCTGCAAGTCTGGCCAACAGTAAAATTTCTGTTGCCTTGATTGACCCTAAGTCTGCTCAACAACCACCTTCTAATGTATTGAATTGTTCAGACTTTGATACTCGTGTCAGTGCTATTACGGCGGAAAGTGAGGCCTTACTAATAAGGTTGGGTGCTTGGTCATTAATTCCTGAAGTACGAAAGTCATCCTACCAAGGGATGACGGTTTGGGATGCTGACGGTACGGGCGAAGTAAATTTCAATGCCAAGGAATTGCAGGTAGCGTGTTTAGGGACCGTGGTTGAAAACCGCGAAATTGTTTGGGCGTTGCAGCAAGTTGTACAGCAAGCGAATAATATCGACATTATTCGTGATACGGTCACTCATATTGATAACCAAAATACGCAAGGATTAACGCCTGTTTTTTTAACGACCGGTGCCACAATAAACACCCAGTTGCTGGTGGGCGCTGATGGCGCATTATCTCGTATTAAGCAGTGGGGAGAATTTGCGAGCAGCGAGTGGGATTATCAGCATCAAGCGTTAGTTGCGACCATTGAGGTCGAGCAATCACATCAAAATACGGCTTGGCAGCGTTTTCGCCCAGAAGGCCCATTGGCACTTTTACCGTTAGTAGGAGAAAATGATAAGACGTGCTCTATTGTTTGGTCGACTCATGATGATGAATGCCAGCAGATGTTAAGCTTAAGTAATGAAGAGTTTTGTGTTCAGCTTGGTTTGGCGTTTGAAAATCGTTTGGGTCACGTGGTGAAAGTTGGGCCTCGAGCAGCTTTTCCATTACGTCAGCGACACGTCAAAAATTATGTCGTGCCAGGAATTGCGCTGGTTGGAGACGCTGCCCATACGATTCATCCACTCGCAGGTCAAGGCGTTAATCTAGGATTTAAAGACGTTGCTGTCTTAAGCGAAGAGTTACTTCGCGCTCAGAAATTAGGGCTAGGTCTTGGTGAATTGGCCAGTTTGCAACGCTATCAACGTCGCCGCCAAGCCGATAACTTGTTGATGATGGCTGCAATGGAGGGTTTTAAACGTTTATTTTCCGCTGAACAGCCTATTATTCGATTGTTACGTAATCAAGGAATGCGCTTATTTAATCGAGCTACTTCCCTAAAGCATCGTATTGTGATGCAAGCGATGGGTTTAAAATAAATAGCGCTCTTCATTATGAAACAACACTAAAAAGCGTAGTTCCTGACGCTTATACCCATCTCATCTAAATTAGCTTCCAGTTGTTCTACGTCATACTCACCTAGCCCTAGGTGAGTTAATACTTCGTTGCCAATTAATTCCCATTCGAAATCAACGTCTTGATTACCTAAAATTTTATAACTTCCGCATACATGTTCCGCGAGTTTTAAAATGGCGAGCAGCGTTTTAGTCTCACTTTCAGTTTGTTGCTTGCCTAAAAAATGTCGCTCGCAATTATGATGCTCGGCAATAGCCTCACATAAAAGTCTGGGTAAATTCCAAGATTTAGCAATATAGTAACCGACAACGGCATGATTGGTCTTTAATAAGTCATTTTCAATATCAATGATACGATCGCTATTATTACCATATGACTGCTCTAGGACCTCTAAATAATTATCAAACCGACGCATTAATAAAGGTACCCCTACGTTGTGAAATAATCCCAACAGGTACGCAAGATCTGGTTTTTGGAAGCCGACTATCTTGGCAATATTAGTGGCTATCATTGCAATATCGTTGGCAGTATCCCAAAAACGATTCATGTGAGTAATTGTTTCATCACTCATCTCACTTTTAATGGACACCCCGTTGATGATATTGATGATGCTATCTAAACCGATTAGAGATACGGCTTGGTCTACTGAGGTGATCTTGTTTCTCAACCCATAAAAAGAAGAGTTAATGATTTTTAACATAGTGCCTGCCAATCCGACATCACGTCTAATTAAGGCTGCAATTCGCTTAATGTCAGGATCAGGCATGATTTGTTCAATCTGCAAGTCTACCAGTATTTGAGGTTGTGGCGGGATTTTGATACCCATTAGAACATTATTGATCTGCTCTTGGGTTAATGTTTCAGCCATGGAAGAGGAATCCCTAATAAAGATAATGAAAAATACTGACTAAAAAAAGGTATGAATTTAGTTTAGTCGATATTTTTCATATTAGGGTTAATCTACACTAGGTAATTCCACTAACAAAGATAGTGCAGCACCCTGTAAACTGGATAATAGTCCGATGGTATCTTGCTTGCATTGGTCAATGTCTGCGGGTTCTGATGTCATTTTTGCTATGCAGGTTGTGCTTGTCTGTAAGGCGGTAGAAAAATCATCTGCTACTTTTGGATCGGCTTGCTGCATTAAGAAGAATAGACTTGCTTCTTGTAATTCAGCTTCCATTGGCATAAACCACTGCTTTAGGCCAGCTAACAAGGCTAACAAATCTGCATTGCTTGTTTGGCTAAATTCAGAGCTGGTTAGCGTAAAGCGCTTGTGAAGCAGTTCTTTGCTAATCAAATCTTGAGCCGCAATAAACGCTGCTTGTAAGGTATTTTCAGCCTTACTTTCTTGTAGTAGTTTAGCGTAATAACCACTGCTCGGTTCCCAACGGCGCTGAATACGGTGTAAATCCTTTTGTAATAATTCACTAAGAAGCCGAGTATATTGACGACGACGGTTATGGTTTTGAGGCTTCAAGTCTCTTGCTTCAGCTTGCTGCACAGTGTCGGAATTGGTTAAATCTGATGTGTGATCTCCATCACTGGACGGGACCGGTGCTGTATTTTCTTGAGGAAAAAAATCGTGGGTTGAACGTTGGCCAGTATTGCCCCACAGCATAAATTCGATAGCATGATAGCCTAAGCTTGCATTGGTTGGATCGGTAAAACCATGCTGCGAACGAATAGTTTCTTCGTCGATATCTAGCGTAAGATCATTGACGATACCGCTGAAGGGATACTCTTTGATGTAATCAATATAGCCTCCTTCAATGGGCCAGCTATCGAGCTGCATTAAAAGGCGTTTATAGTCTATTTCTTGGCTATACCAATCTGGCGGATCTCGAATGGGTAGGTATGAAAAAATAAGACTGCTCAAAAAACTATCATAAGCCAAGCGCCAAGCCTGTTGAATCTCAGTTTGGCTCATGGGATTTGGATGGTACATAAACGACGCCAGTTTACTGTCGAATGTCTGTGCAGCCTGATTGGCATCAGACAAACTGGTGTAAGCAACAATCCCCACCTGAGCTTTAAAAGCATTGCTATCAATTAGCTTTTTAGTTTGAGGGTTACTAAGGGGCGTTTCATCTTTAGGGTTGCAAGCAAACAAAAAAATGAAACTTATAAATAGGGCCAAGCGGATCACTGGCGACTCCTTTATTATTTTAAAAACCTAAGCATCTCGCAAGCTGATAATAGGCCAGCTATTGCGAATAGCCGTGTTAGTTAAGATTTCATCTGCGTCTACTGCGACAGGATGATCAATTATATTCAATAGTGGTAGGTCATTATGAGAATCACTATAAAAGAAAGCACCGTCTAAATTCATATTTTTTTCGGTTAGCCACATCTCTAGGCGTATTACTTTGCCCTGATGAAAGCTAGGAATACCCGTAATTGCTCCCGTGTATTGGCCATCAATAATTTCAGGCTCAGGGGCAATGAGTTCAGAAAAACCCAATAACGTAGCGATGGGACGCGTGATAAATGCGTTTGTCGCGGTGATAATCAATAAATCATCACCTGCGTGTTTATGTTTTGCTATCAAGTTTAGTGACTTCTGAGTGATTAAAGGCTTAATGCGCAGCTCAATAAACTCATCACGTAATGCCTGCATGGTGGCTAGTGGATTGTCTGTCAAAGGTTTAAGCGCAAAGGTCAGATATTCATAAATATCTAATCCCCCCGCCTTATATTGTTCATAGAAATAATTGTTCTGCTTCTCATAATGGCTAGGATCAACAATTTTTTTATCGACTAAAAACTGCCCCCAAGTATGGTCACTATCGCCAGATAAAAGAGTATGGTCTAAATCAAAAATTGCCAATGCCACCGTGAAATTCCTTAAACTTAATATTTAACACTATTCTAATGGCTAGCGTGCGGGCTGTCGTTAGTTTAATGAGTTGTTGCGCAGAACGGTTGAGATATGATCAGACAGTGGCTAAATCACTGCGATATTCAGGTATTACTTGACCTTTGGCACAAAATACGCAAATTTGGTGACATTAGATTTTATCAGGATGGCATTGTGATTGATGAGGACGGTTACCGTCCCAATGTAGGTATCATCCTGTGTAATCAACAGGGTGATGTGCTTTGGGCGCGGAGAATTGGTCAAGATGCCTGGCAGTTTCCTCAAGGGGGGATTAAAGACGGTGAATCTCCTGAAGATGCCCTTTATCGCGAACTTGCAGAAGAGGTTGGCTTAGAGAGGCAGCATGTTGAAGTGCTAGGCAGCACCCGAGGCTGGTTACGCTATCGTTTGCCACGGCGAATGATTCGTTATAACAGTAGGCCTGTGTGTGTTGGCCAAAAACAGAAGTGGTATTTATTACAGCTATTGAGTGACGATGAGCAAATCAATGTCGACGCAACTGATAAGCCTGAATTTGATGGTTGGTGTTGGTCGAGTTATTGGTTTCCCTTAGGCCAAGTAGTTTCTTTTAAACGAGATGTTTATCGACGGGCATTAAAAGAGTTATCACCGAAAATTATTCGTCTGCAAAAACATGAAGAGCAATAAAATACATCATAAAACGAAGACTTAACCCGGTAATATAAGAGATGTTGGACACACTCAGAAGCATTGTGCAGGAAGTAAGCGCAGCAACAGACTTAAGCGATGCGCTTAAGGTTGTGGTCACGCGTATACGTAATGCTATGCGTACAGAAGTGAGTTCAGTGTATCTCTACGATTCAGAGACAAAACGCTACTTACTGATGGCTACAAAAGGCCTGAATCAAAATGCTGTGGGTAAAGTGAGCCTAGGTTCATCTCAAGGTTTGGTCGGTTTAGTGGGTTCTCGCGAAGAACTTATCAATACGGAGAATGCCCCTGGTCATCCACGGTATCACTTCTTATCGGAAACCGGAGAGGATAAATACCATTCTTTTCTGGGTGTTCCGATTATTCACCACCGACGTTTGATGGGCGTTCTTGTTGTACAGCAACAAGAACGTCGTAAGTTTGATGAAAGTGAAGAAGCATTTCTAGTCACTATGTCGGCTCAATTGGCTGGCGTAATTGCCCATGCTGAAGCAACGGGTAATATTGCCGCTGCAGCACAAGCAACAAAAACACCCAAAGAAGCCCGTTTTAGTGGCGTACCGGGTGCTCCTGGGGTTGCTATTGGTACCGCAGTGGTTCTCTATCCGGCGGCCGATCTTGCCAGTGTGCCCGATAAGCGGGCTGAAAATATAGAACAAGAAATTGAGCGTTTTGAAACGGCGCTCATTGCAGTGCGACGAGACATTCGCTCGGTCGGTCAAAAATTATCAAATGATTTACGGCCAGAAGAAATGGCTTTATTTGATGTCTACCTGAATATGCTGGATGACCGTGCATTAGGTGCAGAAGTCATTGGAAAGATCCGCGAAGGTGTTTGGGCGCAAGGTGCTTTACGTCAAATAGTACAGGAATATATCGGCCATTTTGAATTGATGGACGATACGTATTTACGCGAACGTGCATCGGATATTCGTGACCTAGGTGTGCGCATTTTAGCGTATTTACAAGAAACGGAAGGTCTTGGTCAAACCACTGAGTATCACGAAAATACTATTCTAGTGAGTGAGGAATTAACCCCCGCAATGCTGGGAGACATTCCAACGGATAGACTGAAAGGTTTAGTTTCAGTAAAAGGTTCATCCAACTCTCACGTCGCCATTCTTGCTCGAGCAATGGGTATCCCTACCATTATGGGCGTAGTTGACGTCCCCTACGCCCAGCTTGATGGTCTAGAGCTGGTTGTTGATGGTTATCGCGGTTGTATTTATTCGCAGCCATCAGATCAGCTAAGAGAGCAGTATCACCGGATTTATTTGGAAGAACAGGCGCTCAATAAAGATCTAGAAGGTTTGCGTGATGAACCGGCGATAACCCAAGATGGTTATAGAATACCTTTATGGGTCAATACGGGGTTGATTACCGATGCGGTTCGCAGCCGTGATCGTGGTGCGGAAGGCGTAGGTTTATACCGCACCGAAGTTCCTTTTATGATTAAAGATCGTTTTCCAAGCGAAAAAGAACAAACAGAAACCTATCGCCAGCAGTTAGAAACGTTTGCACCAAATCCTGTGACGATGCGCACACTGGATATTGGTGGCGATAAGTCGTTGCCTTATTTTCCCATTAAAGAAGACAACCCCTTTTTAGGTTGGCGTGGCATTCGAGTTACACTCGATCACCCAGAGCTTTTTTTACTGCAAGTAAAGTCGATGTTAAAGGCGAGTATAGGTTTAAATAACTTGCGCATCATGCTGCCCATGATTACTAGCGTCGGTGAAGTCGATGAGGCTTTGCACTTGATATATCGTGCCCATGCAGAAGTTGAAGAAGAAGGACATACCGTTGAAATGCCACAGGTTGGTGTCATGATCGAAGTTCCTGCTGCGGTTTATCAAATTAGAGATCTTGGCCAACGAGTCGATTTTTTATCGGTGGGCAGTAATGATCTTACGCAGTACTTATTAGCCGTTGATCGAAACAATCCAAGAGTTGCTGACTTGTATCACTCTTTTCATCCAGCAGTATTAAGCGCTCTGTATAAGATTGCACAAGATGCGAGAGCGATTAATAAACCTGTGAGTATTTGTGGTGAGCTAGCGGGTAATCCGGCTGGTGCGGTCATCTTGATGGCTATGGGTTATGAAATGTTGTCGATGAATTCTTCTAATCTACCCAAGGTTAAGTCAGTGATTCGTGGAGTCACGTTGAAATGGGCAGAAGAATTATTAGCTGAAATCATGCAGCTTGAAGATGCCAAAGTCATTGCTGCGACGGTTGAGCTTGCTCTTGAAAAGGCAGGGCTAGGACGAATGATTGGTCCTAGTCGCAGTTAATCGAAATTACGAACCCCATTGGCGTACACGACCGACATCTAAATGAATGAAGCCACTTTCAGGATAGTAGCCAACCCCACCACTTTTAAGGGCTAAGGCTGCTTTTCGTACTTGTCTTAAATTGATACCAGGAATACGAATATCAATCGCCTTCCCTTGCATGTGCAGACTACGTTTAGCGACACCATGGCCCATTGCACGTAAATTCTCATTCGTTTTTGGTGAACGATACCCCGATATGATTTCAATCGCTTGGTTGGGTTTGAATAGCTGCTGTAAGGTATGAATATCATTTAATAGGGTACGACTGATCAGTGTCGATTCACCGCTACGATGATCGCGTAATAAATGATCTAGTTGATCCAAGCCTTGTTGGTTATAATGACCCTCATTATGAAACGTCGTTTTAACGAATTCGCCGGTATGAATATTATAAAGATGAAGTTCTTTATCAACATCAAGTGCAGATGTTTTATTAGCAAAGGCGGTCGGTACCATAGCGCTGCCCGTTATTGTCGCTGCGCTTTGTAAGAAAATTCGTCTATTCATATAATGCCCAATTATTATTTGAAACCATGCAAGTATTCATTTATTAATAAGTGGGCAGTATGCCAATTCTTAAAAAGAATAAAATCTATAAATTTTAAAAAAAGCTTAAAAGACAGTTAAGACATGCTTAGATTGACTCGGCAGACAATTAACTGACATGTTATTCACTAATATTCGTCAAAAAGTCGTAATATCAAAGTGAAGTTGCTGCTTGCTTAGAGCGTGCTAGGCTGCCGATGAGGTCGCGCTGGTAAACGTCATCACGAATTTGTAATTTACCGTTATCATCAACCCACGTTGTCCAGTACATGAGATAAACCGGTACGGGTTTATCCAGGCGTATGTGCGTGGTGCGGTTTTGAGAAATGGCAGAATCAATGTTGCTACGGTGCCAACCTTGTTGACCGGCAATGATTTTTTCAGCCAGTAATTTAGGCTGCTCTACTCTTACGCAGCCTGAACTAAGGGCTCGCATATCACGAGTAAATAATTCTGGATGGTTCGTATCATGCAGATAAATAGATTGATCATTCGGTAGTACAAATTTCACATCTCCTAACGCATTACCGTTACCTGCCTTTTGAACTAGGCGGTAAGGAAAATAGCGTGGGCTCATCTTTTTCCAATTAATATCTTTTGCTGAAGCATATTGATCAATGCCTTTTACGCTAGCAACCAGATTAAAGCCTTTGCGATCAAGGTACTTAGGATCGCGCTTAATTTGCGGCAAAATATCACCAATCGCAATGCGCCGGGGTACTGACCATGTTGGAGCAAGAACAACGGTGCTTATCGCTTGGATTAACACAGGCGTGCGACGAAGAGGTCGACCCGTAATTACTTTCATGTCCAAGCTGGTTTTATCGCCTTCTTTATATTGCAAACGAAAATCAGCCATGTTCACCATGATATGGCGATTGCCCAATGTGGGGGGAAGATGACGCCAGCGCTTCATGTTCAACGCGATCTTTTGTGCCATGTGATAGGGAGGAATATTCAACGCAGCAAGTGTTTTAACATCAATTTTTCCTGAGATAGGCAGTTGAAACCGCTGTTGAAAATGCTTTATGCCTTCAACCAACGAATTATCAAATTTGAAACTGGGTTGGTCTAAGTCATAGGGATCGCTCACGCGTGGAGATTCCATTAACAAAGGCTTATTATTAAATAACCAAGCAAAGGCGCCAGGTTTCAAATCTGAATATTGGGTTAATAACCAGCGTATATGAGGCACTAAGCGGTGTCTTTGGTCGGCTTCGATGCGGAAGTCAGGGGGTAACGTATACCACTTACCTTGAGTAACAATATTTTGATAATGGATCAGTTGTTCGCGCAGTGCTTGATAGCCTTTGTGATTTGGGGTGAGCTGATTGATTAGCTCGCCTAATTTATCTTCGCTTAAGCTTTGCTTAAGCAGCTCAACAATGTCACCAGAACTTACACTATTAGCACCTTGGGTGACTGCGGATACCTTGCGATACGTCGCATGATCTGACTCATTCATATCCGGCAATAGCTCTTGATTTAGCGCTTGTTGAGCAAAGGTTATGAAAGCGTCGGTTAATAATACATCGACCGCTGTCGCTTGCTTAGGACGATTAGACAGCTCATGGATTTCACGTAATAGTGCTTGCAGAGAGTAGCCATATTCACGCCAATGGTCAGCTGAGGTTTCACGCAATACTTGAACTAGTGATTCACCTGCTGGGGTCAGTTCATAGCTGTCCATCCAGATAGGCTGGTAATCTCGGTGGAGGTAAAAAGGTTCGATCTCGCGCACATGTTTTAAACGAACTTCTCCTGCAACTTGGCGTGCAGAATCAATTAGCCAAAATTCCATATATTTTTGTGCAACTCTTGGTGGCATGTACGGTTTTGTATTGATCGTGGCGGCGAGGGCGGCAAATAATAGCAGCGTGCAGAACAAGGCTATCGCAGTTGGGTGCAAGAAACGTTTTTTTGAGGTGTTGGTATTTGCGCTTAATATTTTATTCATACTATTTAGTATGGACGTAATACTGAGAATTGATGGTCAAATTAAGCATAAGTTATGAGATGTTTTTGTTACAAAGTGCAATTATTTTTTAAAAATGCTTTACATGTCAGAATTAAGTTACCGCTGTCTGTGCTTAATTGTAAGGTAGACGGATACTGCCAAAATATTGCTGCTCATGTGTTGATTATGTCCGTATGAAATGACGTTGGAATGAGTCTTCTTCTCCAGTGTTGAGCCAGCTTATTTCTTCGATGCAAAGAGCGTCTTTACCCAAGGTGATACCCGTGCTGCAGCGAGTACCATAGTGAGGGGTGATTATTTTTTCGCACGACAAAATGCGCTCCATTTCTAGACCAATGCCGGTATCGGGTAATAACGAATCATCCGCGATCTGGGTTGATGATAATAGGTGGCAGAGAGACGTTTGGTCATTAGGGTGCTGGTTCAGCCATGCTGTAAGCGACTGTTTCGCACGTTCTACTTTTGGCCAAGGCGTATCTAATAGACCATTGCTAAGGCCGTATAGCCCGGGTGCTAGAATACGAGCGGGTTCTTCTGATATATTGCAGTAATAGCCAAGTTGCTGCTGGTCGGCCACCAATAAGTTGTATCCTGCATAATGGGCTGAGCTTTCTTCGAGACTTTCTAAATACTCTAATGCCGAGGTATTAGAGTTTAAAAAATCGAGTACCAAATTACCCCGAGAAATAGGATGTTTAGGCCCTTGAGTGCGTAGGTCGCGATGATTAGTGAGGGCGGCGAAACGTCCACTTTTATGAATGCCTAACCAGGTGCCGCCTTGGCTTAAGTCTTTGCCGGCATAAATCCCTTTAGCCTCTGCCCAAGCATGCAGTGGCTGCGCGGGACGGTTTAAAAACTCATCACGATTAGCTGCCAGTATGAGTCGATTATCAGCATCAGGTTGCCATTGAAAGGTTATTAAACACATACATCTTCACTCACTAATATAGTAGCAGCAGTTTATCTCAGCATCAGCCATAATGTTGGCACTTTGTCGTTATCATTTAAGGTCTTAATTAGTATGACATTTTTAGTGTATCTATTAGTAGGATCGGCTGCGGGTTTATTAGCGGGTCTATTTGGTATTGGTGGTGGCTTGGTCATTGTACCGGTATTGGTTATTACTTTTGGTGTAATGGGGATCAGTGAACAGGTCTTAACGCACATGGCATTAGCCACTTCGTTAACCTCGATTATTTTTACGTCTATAAGCTCTGTGAAAGAGCATCATCAGCACGGTGCGGTAGACTGGGCATTGTTTCGCTGGATGGGTTCGGGCATCATCATCGGTACGACTATTGGGGTTTTTCTATTAGCCGACGTCGCAGGCGAGACTTTACAACTAGCGATTGGTATTTTTGCCTTGCTGATGGCCGCGAAGATGGCTTTTGATATCAACCCAGGATCTCAGCGTAAGGTACCAAGTACTCCAGGATTAATCGCTTCTGGCAGTATCATTGGTTTTGGTTCCGCTTGGTTTGGCATTGGTGGAGGTTCGTTTACCGTGCCATTTTTGACGTGGGTGAATGTCCCTATGAAGCGCGCGGTCGCAACCGCTGCTGCTTGTGGTTTGCCGATCGCGATAACGGGAGCGGTCGGTAATATTTTTACCGGTTGGGGGAATGTAGATTTGCCCAATTGGACCACCGGTTTTGTGTATTGGCCTGCGGTATTAGGCATTGCGTTGACCAGCGTGCCATGCGCTAAAGTCGGTGCGAAGTTGGCGCATCAATTAGAGGCTAAATTGCTCAAGCGGGGCTTTGCCTTGTTACTATTAATTGTGGGTTTAAAGTTCTTATTTCTGTAGTCCTTATTTATCATAATAGAGTTAGCAAATAACGGAATGAAACGTTGGGCGTATTCGAGTACAATCAGCCCGTTAAAATAAGGAAACTATAGATGTTAACGTATCCAGATATTGATCCCGTCGCCTTGTCCATTGGGCCGATTGCAGGCTATGGGCCTCTAGAAATTCATTGGTACGGTTTAATGTACCTGATTGGTTTTGCCGCGGCGATATTGCTCGCCAATTACCGTGCCAAACAGCCCGGTTCACGTTGGACCAAAGATCAGGTCAGTGATTTGATTTTTTATGGCGCGATGGGCGTCATTCTCGGTGGTCGAGCGGGTTATGTGTTATTTTACAATTTTGGTCAGTTTCTTGATAATCCTGTCTGGTTGTTTCAAATCTGGACCGGTGGCATGTCCTTCCACGGTGGGCTACTCGGTGTGCTGGTGGCGTTATGGTTGTTTGGCCGTAAGTATAAAAAAGGCTTCTTCGAAGTCGCTGATTTTACCGCACCGCTCGTGCCGATTGGTCTAATGACAGGGCGCATTGGTAATTTTATTGGTGGCGAACTCTGGGGTCGAGTAACGGACAGCCCCTTGGGCATGGTATTCCCCGGTGGTGGTCCAGATCCACGTCATCCCTCTCAATTATATCAAGCTGCGTTAGAAGGTTTATTGCTGTTTATTATTGTGTGGTGGTTCTCTAGTCGACCTCGCCCACAAAAGGCAGTGGGGGCGGTGTTTATGATTGGTTATGGTTGTTTCCGTTTTATTGTCGAGTTTGTACGTCAACCCGACTCGCACATCGGCTTTGATTTGTTTGATTGGATGAGCCGGGGTCAGTTGTTATCTGTGCCGATGGTTTTGTTCGGAATCGCCTTATTGTGGTGGTCTTATAAGCAGCAAGATCAGCTCCAGCCGATCTCCGCCGCTAAAAAGAGCACTAAGTAATAGTTTAGAGTGATCAATGACGGGTCGAGTTGTTAGTAGAATTTTGAGGTTAGGTGAATGAAGCAGTATTTAGAGTTATGTCAGCGCATTGTTGATCAGGGTGAGTGGGTTGAAAATAAGCGCACTGGTACGCGTTGTTTAACCGTGATCAATGCTGATTTAGAATATGATGTTGCCAATAACCTGTTTCCCTTGATCACAACCCGTAAAAGTTTTTATAAATCAGCCATTGCTGAATTATTAGGTTACATTCGCGGCTACGACAATGCGGCTCAGTTCCGTGAGATCGGCTGTAATACTTGGAATGCCAACGCCAATGATAATCAAGCTTGGTTGGATAATCCTCACCGTAAGGGTGAAGACGACATGGGTCGTGTCTACGGCGTGCAAGGTCGATCTTGGATGCGTCCAGACGGAACTCAGCTCGATCAGCTAAAGAAAGTGATTGATAACCTTGCTAACGGCATTGATGACCGCAGCGAAATCGTTACCTTTTATAACCCTGGCGAATTCGAAATGGGGTGCTTACGTCCATGTATGCATACTCATACCTTTTCGCTATTAGGGGATACCTTGTATCTAACCAGTTATCAGCGTTCTTGTGATGTGCCATTAGGGTTGAACTTTAATCAAGTCCAGGTCTATGTATTCTTAGCGCTGGTGGCTCAAATTACCGGCCACAAGGCTGGCAAGGCCTATCATAAAATAGTGAATGCTCACATTTACGAAAACCAGCTTGAACTGATGAAAAATGTGCAGCTTAAACGCACACCTTATCCATCACCCCAGTTGAATATTAACCCTAAAATTAAAACGTTAGAAGACATCGAAAGCTGGGTTACTGCAGATGATTTTCAGTTGGATGGCTACCAATGCCATGACCCCATTAAATACCCATTTTCTGTATAAAGTGGATGATGAAACGTTTACAACATTAGTATGATTTATTATCCCTAAATCCTTTAAACAAAAATTAGGGTCTATACTAAGTTTAAATCAAGCACGTATAGACCCTCAAAATGAAAGCCAGTAACCACTCAACATCTTTTGAAATGCCATCTTCCTGGTTGCTCTATCATTTAGGGGAAGCCCCCTTCAATAAAATGGCGACTATATTACCTAGCTTACAAAAAGCTCACTTGTGCACGCATGTTGAGGATATTCGCAAAGCTTGGTATCAGCATAAACTAAAGGCCATTATTTTATTGGTCGACAAGCATGATGTCTTATTAGAAGACTGGGTATGCCGTTTAGTGATGATATTGCCCGAAGCGGCATTGGTTATTATATCAATGGAAAAGTTTGTCCTTGATGAGGTCAAATTATTAGAGTTGGGTATACAAGATATTTGGTCGTTAGAAGAACTGACCGAAGCATTATTACCCAAAATCATGCACCACAGCATTATCCGCAAACAAGTCGAATATCAAACACGCCATATTGCACACTATGATTCTTTGACGGGTATCGCCAATCGAACACTTTTTCAAGATCGATTAGATCACTCTTTATTGCACGCTCGAAGACAGGGCCACGAAGTCGGCCTGCTAACCCTTGATTTGGATCGTTTCAGTGTTATAAACGAACATTATGGTCATGAGGTTGGCGACCAACTTTTAAAGCAATTTGCACGTCGTTTAAGCGAAGAAGTCAGACGCTCTGATACTGTCGCTCGTTTAGGAGGTAATAACTTTGGCGTATTGTTGGAACACGTAGTCAATGAGCATGTCATTTCATATGTGGCAGAGAAACTGTGTAAAGCCTTTAACGAACCTTACTTCATAGCGGATTATGAGATATTTTGCAGTATCAGCATAGGTATTGAGATTGCCAGCCGAGTAAGCTACGACAGCTCTTTATTGCGGGGTCATTCTGAATTAGCGTTACGCCACGCTAAGCAAGATGGACGAAATGATTACCGCTTGTTTATTTCTAATATGAGTCCGCCTGATATGGTTAGGGCTAGCTTAGAAAGTGCATTACACCATGCGTTAGAACGCCAAGAGCTGAGCTTGCAATATCAGCCACAAGTAAAGGTGAGTAATCAGCAGTTTATCGGTACAGAGGTTCTTTTACGCTGGAATCATGAAACTTTAGGTCCCATTTCTCCAGTGGTATTTATTCCGGTATTGGAAGAAACAGGATTGATTAATAAGGTAGGCGAGTGGGTGCTTGCCTCTGCATGTCGACAGCATCAGAAGTGGATTGAAGACGGGGCTTTACCCAGTGATGCTAAATTATCTGTTAATTTATCGCCAAGGCAATTCCGGCAGCGGGATTTGGCCGATAGAGTTTTACATGTGCTAGACATTACCAAAATGAAGCCTGAGAATTTGACCCTAGAAATTACGGAAGGGGTTTTAATGGATAATCTACAGCAAGGCATCGATGTATTAGGTCGTCTTAGAGAGATTGGTGTTTCTATTGCGATCGACGATTTTGGTACCGGTTATTCGTCATTGGCTTACTTAAAGGATCTTCCGATTGATTACTTAAAGATTGATCGAGTTTTCGTGAAAGATATCGTAAACGATAAAAATGATGCTGCAATCGCCAACTCTATCATCGCTTTAGCTCACAACCTTAGCATGGAAGTGATTGCTGAAGGTGTTGAAGATCATAATGTCTTGGGCGTTTTACAAGCTTTTGGCTGTGACCATTATCAAGGTTTCTATTTCTCTCGCCCCGTTGACCCAGAAGAAATTCCTACTATTGCACAACAATTATAGGCCGATTAATATTTTGTGTTCACAGTCATAACACAGACAAGTATGATAAAAGAAAAGTAGGCTCAAGTAGAAGGTTTTTTCATGAAATGTGCACTCATAGTTGCGATGGCTGACAATCAGACCATTGGCATCGATAATACACTTCCTTGGCACTTGCCTAATGACCTTAAGTATTTTAAACAGGTTACTATGGCAAAACCGATCATCATGGGACGTAAAACCTATGAATCCATTGGGCGACCTTTACCTGGGCGCACCAATATTGTGATTACTCGCCAAAATAATTATCACGCTGAAGGCATTGTTGTGGTCAACAGTTTGCAAGCAGCTTTAGATAAGGCAGAAGATATTAGCTTTGTCGCTGGCCATGAAGAAGTTATGGTTATTGGTGGTGCTGAAATCTATGAGCAGGCGCTATTACAAGCAGACCGTTTATACATTACCCACGTGCATGCTGAAATTGAAGGTGATGCTTTTTTCCCAGCAGTCGATTGGAATGATTGGCAAGAATTCAAGCGCGATGATTACAATGCCGACCCCGAAGGTACTGATAAACGTAACCCATTTGACTACAGCTTTGTGGTATATGACTGCATTAAATAGAATATCAAAAAGTAGCAGCCGAACTCTAAAATTCAGCCAGCAAGCGCTGATCCATTTTAGCGATGTGCGCTTTCATAAGTTCGTGACACTCCAGCGCCAAGCGTTCAGCATCATCTTCGCTGAGATGCTCTGTTGATATAGGGTCTAAAAATTCAACGAGTCCAGGCTTTGGCGACCAGTCAGTTAATGTGACATTTTTGGTTGAACTGACGCATAGTGGTACGATTGGAACTCGCGCTTTAATCGCGGTTAAAAAAGCACCCTTCTTAAAAGGTAATAAGCCTTTACCACGACTACGCGTTCCTTCAGGCATGATGAAAATGGAACGATTAAGTGATGTGATTTTATCAGCCATTTGATCGACCACCGCACGCGCTTTATCTTTGTTACCGCGATTAATAAAAATATTCCCCGCTAGCCAAAAAGCGGTGCCAAAAAAAGGTATCCAGGCAAGTTCTTGTTTGCCGACACCCGAACAATTTCTTGGCCAAACCTTGGCAAAGTAAAAAACATCTAATAAGTCTTGGTGATTAACCACATAAACAACGGGGCTATTTATTTTTGGTTTATTGAGAGCAATGACCTTTAAGTTCATTATCCAATAGGTAGGCCATAAAAACTTTAGTACCGTGCGAGTATTATTACCGTGAAAAGGGCGAATACAAGAGTAAGTGAGTGCCATAATAGAAAACAAGAAAAAATAGGCACAGACAGCAACGAGACGAGCGTAGTAAAGCATAGAGAGTCACACGGTATAAGAAAGCAAGAATTCAAATGAGCAATGAGTATACTCATCTAATTCTTTAGGTGTAATATAAAACTTACTTAAATTGACCTTTAAAGAAGACAAAACACTTCGCGAATAAGTGACTTAAAAGTAAGCGATTTTTATTGCGGGGGGAATCATCAGATTAATACGCCAAGCCTATTAGTGTTACTTTTCTCACACTTAAGTATTGCTACAAGGAGTATTTTGCCCAGCACTCGCGGTAACTCGATGACTTAACCACAGGATCCTATGGATAACTTGACGTATAACTCATTCAAGCGTTTACTTTATTAAGCCTGTGCTTAATTCAATTATTCTTTAACCATATGCATTGATTATTCATATCACTGTCATTTATTTTAGTGATGAATCACTCACGTCATTATCGATATGAACGCATTTCTATTCGATGTTTGTCAGTGCTCTCGTTAAACCGCAGGAAGGTGCCCTACTTTCACCAAGATGACGGTATCTTGTTCGACATAAGGATTATGCTTACTCATATGTGGGCTTCGAAGCCAGCTGCCCGCAGGGTAGCGTCCATTTTCATCGATAAACTCGCCGCTAATGACTAAAATTTCTTCACCTCTAAAGTGAGTATGAGGTTGAAAGTGCTCGCCAGCAGGCCAGAAAACTAACGCGACAGATTCGTTTACGACAGAATTACTGAACTGATGCAGTGGCATGACTTTTAAGTGACCGATGCCTGGTAACCAATCAGTATTGCGTGTATCGATACGTACTTGTGAACGATCCTCAGGTTGGAACTGATGCAGCTTCACAAATAACGTGCAGCCTTCTTTACTGAACGGCGCATGCTCAAAACCTTCTGGGTTACGCAGATAAGTCCCCGCTGAGTAATCACCTGTTTCGTCTGAGAATATACCGTCTAATACAAAAATTTCTTCACCTAACGGATGTGGATGGGCGTTGAAGCTCGCACCGGCATCGTATTTAACCATACTCGTTGCGTGGCCTTGCTCAGCGTCTTCTCTGGCCAAACGTTTACGCCAAACACCCGGCATTGGGCTGGCGTGCCAGTCTTCTAGATGACTGTCGATAAAAACATGCTTACTGAAATCTAGGTTTAGCATAGGAGTAACTTTTTAGGCAATTAAACGATCCTTTATCTTAATGGGAAGGCAACTGAACAGTAAGTACTTTCGGGTACCTAATGTTCAGATGCTTATAGTTCGGGATGCTTACAAAGGGTTATCGATACTCACTTTAATCAAATCTTCAGCGGTGATCGAGAGAAAACTAATCGAGACTATAATGATTAAGAAACATGAAACAGCATTCATATTCATGATTTCAGTCAAAGCTGTTATATGAAAAGAAAGTTATACGAAGAGAGTGTTATACAAAGATAGAACTACATAAATAATATTAAAAATCCTGCATCGTTGTGATACGACGCAGGCTTTATTAGCGAACTGACATAAAAAGGAAAACCGTTAAGCCTCTTCTTTATTACTAAAGTCGAAGACTAAACCTTTTCTAACCAGCCGTACTTATCTTCCGACTTGCCCCATTGAATATCATTTAACGCTTGGCGCAATTTCAATGTCGTCTCCCCTGGCTCGCCCGATCCAACAGCAAACTCTTGCCCATTATGAATCAAGGTGCCAACCGGTGTTAAAACCGCTGCCGTACCAGAAAGTGCCGCCTCAGTACCGGGTTTTCGTGCTCGTTCGATTAGCTCAGTGACGGTGAAGTCGCGTTCGGTTACCGTCATCCCAGCATCTCTAGCGATGGTTAATATAGAATCGCGAGTAACGCCGTGTAAGAAACAGCTGTCTAATGCCTTGGTGATGATTTCATTGCCATCAATGAGAATGAAGTTAGCGGCGCCCGTTTCTTGAACATCGCCATTAGGGCAAAACAGAATTTGATCGGCATTGCATTCGTTACGTGCGCGCGAGATAGGGCCTAATGCGCTGGCGTAATTTCCGCCACTTTTAATCATGCCCATATGGGGTGCACAACGCATTCCATCTTCTTCTAATAAAAGTCTTAAGGGCTTAGCGCCGCCGGTAAAATAATCACCAACAGGCGATAAAAGCACATACAACAAAGAGCATGCTGAAGGTGCTGCTGCTTTGCCGATCGCGGGCTCTGTACCAATATGAGTCGGACGAATATACATAGAGCCCGGGGGACTAGGAACTTCATTGGCATACAGTCCAACGGCCTCTTTGATCATTTGGGCAAGCTGATCTTTATTGATTTCAGGCAGGCTTAATAATTCACTGCTTTGAGACATGCGCTTAATATTGGCATCCATGCGAAAAATATTAACGCTGCCATCTTCGTGTTTAAACGCTTTCAAACCTTCAAAGCACGTGCTTGAATAATGCAAGACATGTGCGCCAGGGTGAAGGTCTAATTTGTCGGATGGAACGATGCTTGACGCTGTCCAAGAATTATTGTCGAAAGATGCCAATGCCATTTTCGGCATGAAAACTGTTCCAAATGCGGACATGTCTATTCCTAAACTCAATATAGTATTGTGCAATGTTAATTATCGATCTGCATCGGTCGCGAGCCAAGATGACCAAAGGGAGATGACATTGTTGATTTTAATATCAAAGCCTAATCGAACCAATTCATTCTGGGTGATTAGTAAATCTTGTTTTTGCAGTGCGCGTTTATGGGTTTCAACGCGATAGGCCAGGTAGGTTTCCTGGAGGGTCTGACAGTCTTGTGAACTCATCAGGCCACAGCGAACAAAGGCTTCTAATAACCGCATATTGTCGGTTACGTGCGTGAGTTCTGGGTATTGGTGTGACAACGCGAGCACACCGTACTGCACCATAAATTCGATATCAACAATGCCACCGGCATCTTGTTTCAGCTGAAAGCATACATCGGTAGTATTTTTCGAGCCAAGATTATCCCTCATTTTCTGGCGCATGGCTTGCACTTCTTCACTCAAAATAGACTTTTCTCGCGTGATTGTGAGTATTTTCGCACGAACTTCTTCAAATTTGACTTGCACCGCATGACTGCCTGAAACCTTACGGGCACGCACTAAGGCTTGGTGTTCCCAAGTCCAAGCATTTTCTTGTTGATACTTTTCGAAACCTGACAAAGACGTCGCGATCATGCCGGATGCGCCGGAAGGCCGCAAGCGCATGTCAATGTCATACAGTTCTCCAGCACGGGTTTGCGTGCTGAGAATGTGTATCATGCGTTGGCCCATGCGAGTATAGAATACACCGTTATCCAGTTCACGCGTCCCTGAGGTGGATTTACCTCTGGCCGTATCGTAGAGGAAAACGAGGTCCAAATCTGAGCCATAGCTAAGTTCCAGCCCACCCAATTTTCCATAACCAACAACGATGAATTCAGGTTCTAAGACTTCTTCATCTTGAGCATTACGTGGATAACCGTATTTCGCCACGACTTGTTGCCACGCTAGATGACTGACTTTATCAAGCAAAACTTCCGCTAAGTTGGTCAGGTAATCACTTACCTGCATTAATGTTAATGTGCCTTGCACCTCATTTGCGGCTGCGCGCAATTTGTGGGCATTGGCGAAGTGACGCAGCTGATCCATTTGCTGTTCAAGATCACCCTCGTCGATGCGCAATAATCTCAGGTGCAGTTCTGTTACCAAATCTTGTTTGGTCACAGGGCTATAAAATTGCTGAGGGTTGAGCAATTCATCTAAAAGAATCGGCGCTTGGGCAATGTAGTCAGCGACCCAAGGGCTGATAGAGCATAATTTAACGAGATGCTTTAACGCAGAAGGGTTTTCACTTAATAACACCAGATACACAGTACGCCTGAGAGTGGCACTGATGATAGGAAGAATGCGTTCTAAGGTATTTACTGGGTAGTCACTTTTCCAAACCCTTCTTAATAATAAAGGCATTAAAGTATCAAGACGTTCACGCCCGATGGTTTGCATCGAGTTGATGGCACGTGAGTCGCGGAACTTTGTTATATGATTAATAACCGTGTCGCTCTGGGTGCATGGGAATTGTTTTAAAAAGGCCTGCTCTTCTAACTCATCGCTACGGCTGTCATCGCCATCAAAGTTGCCATGCCATAAGTCTTGCCATGCTTCTTTCTCAATCTTGTTATGGGTATGTTCATCCGTCGAGTCTTGATCCTCATCGGCAGGGGCTACGATTTGAGCGAAGTGATGACTTACGTTTTCTCTTTGAACATCCAGTTCGATTAGAAATTCTTGCCACGTTGGAAAGCCCATGGCAAACGCCACTCGGGTTTGAGCAAGATCAGAATATTGGTATTCATCGCTGGGCAGCAGCTGAGTTTGTTCGTCGTTAAGCGCCTGAATGACGTGTTCAGTGTCACGTAAAAATAAATAGGCTTGGCGTAATTCTTTACAAGCTCTCAAGGGAAGGTAACCTTCACCCTCTAAAATACTAAGCACGATTAACAATTCGCGGGTTTGTAATTCTTTCTCCTGGCCCCCACGAATTAATTGAAAAGCCTGCACAACAAATTCAATTTCACGAATACCACCAGAGCCAAGTTTTACATTGGCCTGCAAACCACGGCGGCGAACTTCGGTATTAATCATGGCCTTCATTGAACGTAACGATTCAAACGCACTATAGTCGACGTATTGACGGTAGACAAAAGGACGTAATATGGACAGTAGCTCTTTGCCCGTAGCAGTCACTTCTGCGTCAACAGATGGCAGACCATCACTGGTAATAATACGGGCTTTCACCATGGCGTATCGTTCCCAATCACGCCCTTGAGTTTGATAATACTCTTCAACGGAAGCAAAGTTCATCACCAATGGGCCGCTATCACCATAAGGACGTAAACGCATATCCGTACGAAAAACAAAGCCATCAATGGTGGTATTGTCGAGGGCTTGAATGAGTTTTTGGCCCACCTTGATAAAAAACTCTTGGTTCGATAACTCGCGCTTACCGGCTGCATTACCAGTGGTCATTCCCGATTCAGGATAGGCAAAAATCAAATCAATATCGGAACTTAAATTCAGCTCATGAGCCCCCAACTTACCCATGCCTAATACCAGCAAATGTTGTTCTTCTTGACTGTTTTTTCCAATCGGCCGGCCATGCTTTTCCACCAATAGGGCATGAACGTGGTTCAGTCCTTGAGCAATACACACATCGGCCATATCCGACAGCATGCGGGTCGTATCCATGGTATTCGCCAGACGTAATAAGTCGCGCCAAATAATATGGATTTGAGTACGACGGCGAAAAATACGCAGGGCTTTAAAAAGCGGTTCTTCACTGGGAAGTTCTATTTCCGCTTGCTCGTTATTCGCGGAGGCGTTGATCAGCCCAAGTAAGTTTTGCTCCAGTTGTTTGATATTCAGTTGGTTGGTTAGTTCTTCTGAGCGCACCTGCTGAAAAAAATATTCGCCTTCAATCGCTATGTTATCGGCAACAAAAGCGCTGATACTACAGACTTTCTTTACATCAGCTTGCTGTTTGGGAGAGAGCGAACTGAATAATTTCGGCAACGCTAAACCCCGGGATTCAAATGCGGTCGCGAGCTTGTCTTGTATTGTGTCCCAATAGTCATCGAGTTGTTCAGGATAGGCAATCTGCGGGTATGTTGTAAGGCTCATGAGTCGTCCTAAATTGGGTATGCCGAATGGGTGTAAATCGAATCAAGGATGTCGTTGAATATGGTTATCAGTGTAGAGGAAAATAGCAGAGGGGAGTAGTGATAGCGTTCATTATGAGTGCTGTGAAAACAACGCGTGCAATGACTCATTAAGGCTAAGAAACCATTATTATCGTTATTTAGAGTTAGTTTTGATGAGGACAGGCAAGATTGATTTGCCTTAAGGATACAGTGCCATAGAATGCATTCAAATCAATGTCGGTATTCGTAGTAAGGGAATGTAGAGGCATCACATGGATAGAAACGGCAGTACAAAAAAAGTAGCATTACATATTGTTGAAAAGCAGTTACCGGTTGATCAGCTAATCATTATTTTATATGACTCCCCAACGCAAGCTACCTACAATCACTTTAAATCGGTTAACGCTCACGTAAAAGACGGTATTGCTCGAGTAGGGCAGGTTGTTTTACTTTCTCCAGAAAATTCGCAGGAATGCACCCTTGAAGAGGTGGCGTTTTTAAACGTAGCGGAAGCCGTTGATCAGGAGTTGCTCAAGTTAAGCAATGCTGAAAAAGAAATACTTGCCAAGCGCTATGAGTTTTTATCAAGCGTTGCTAGTTACAACGGCCTTCTTTTAGGTGTAAGTAATACAACGTGGAAGGCTCATACAACCCAAGTTGAACATATTCTGAAAGAGCTTGAGAGAACGTATGTCGCGAGTTACAAAAGCACGGGCAATCTCAATAATTCCAGCTTCTTTGTGCAAAGAAAAGTCTTATTTACTCGATTAAATACAGCACTTAATCGTTTTGGACAACCAATATTAGGTGGAAACTTATTTGCTGGTGATGTACGAAGTAACTTAGGGTTGAGTAGTAAAAGTATCATTCATCAATGGAATAAAAATCCTGGCAGTGTTGCTACTATTCCTGATTTTAAAAAGAATTATACGACGGTCGCAGGAATGGCGAAGAACTTAAAACGTGTGGGGTATGTTGGAATAGCATTAACGGGTATTGATGCCGCGGCAACATTCAGAAGGCTTGTACTGTTGGTGATGATGCTGCTTGTAGTAAATCTAAATATACTCAAACTGGAAAGGCGGGAGGTAGTGTTTTAGGAGGGATTGGTGGCGGTTTTCTATCCAGTTGGGCCGTGTGTACTATAGCCTTTGGTTTACCATCGGGGGGAACAAGTGCTTTTTGGTGTGCGGTTGTTGCTGGTTCCGTGGGTGGCTATGCAGGAGGGATGAATGGTGGTTATGCAGGAAATAAAGGAGGGGAATTTATTTACCAAATGAATTCCAATAATTAATATGTCACTGCAATTTACTGAGATTGTTTTTTTGAACTTATTGCTCCTATGGGGATCTGGAATTTTAATTTGGGTTGGAATGGTCATTTATTTAAAAATGAAATGGCTGCTGATACTCGAAGATCAACTTGATGATGGTATCCGGTTTTATTCTTTAAATATATTCTTGGCGGGACAAGGTATCTTACAATATGCAACCGTTTTTATAAGTTCGTTTCATGCTAAGCGATACGGAATGCTTGAGAAAAGGAAAAATGTTCCAAAGCATGTCCAGAGACTATTCATATTTGCTTTCTTTTGGTTTATGACAAGTTGTTTATTTATGATATCAAGTTTCATTATTCTTGAGGTCTATATTAAACCTGAAAAAATCTAAATAGTATTTGTTGCTAGTATGCCTTCGGATATTTGATTGTCTAGTCTGTAGAAATAATAGTGTTAATCAAAGTCTATGAACTAAAAAATAGAGTAAGATGCCGATTTCATGCTGAAAAAAACCGGCATCCTACTATAAAATACTCTCTATCGGCATAACCGCACTGCGTGCGCCATCTTTTACTAATGCAGCATGTAAATCGTCAACCAGTTGATTGGTTGCATCAAGTACCGTATGCCAGTACGCCTCCCTGTCTTCGTTTGACAAGTCTATAAAATCTTTTCTATCAGGAATTTTTCCGTAGGGCAGTCCTGCTATAAAAGATTCTGAAGGCGCTAACATCACAACATTATCGTAGTTTTTAGCTTTAGCCTTGCGCCAAGGAATGCTTTTATCGAGCCAGCCTGGGGTGATTATAGGAAAGAAGTGGGGATAAAAGACCAAGCCGTCTTCAACATTAAACGGGCCTGCAAAATGGTAATCGACTAAACCCCCATCCCAGTGCCAACGATCTTTTCCACCGGGTATTTTTGTCGGTGCCATCACCATAGGAATCGCACCCGAGGCAACGAGGGATTGGGATAGATTTTCGGGTGTGAGTGCAATCGTCTCTGGTACAAAGAAATAAGGTGATGTACTTCTATGGGGACTAATAATGACTCTGGGATACAAAGCTTTCACGGCGTTAGCGGAAAATAGATTACCAAACGCCGCCGATAATAGCCCAATACCTTGAGCAACTTTAGAGTGACCATTTAATAATTTTCGGTTTCTGACGGCCACTATATGTAGCTTTCTTAATGGGTTATTAACAACTTCTTTCGCCCTGCTTTTAGAAAATAATTGAGATAATACCTTGTCGATATATTGACCAATTTCTATCGGGGTTAGATTATTGCTGTAGCGCTGGTGAGTATAAAGGTGTTCAAACTCCTTAAAGGTCTTTAACGGATCGCTTTGAGCATAACAAGCCATACGCCAAGAGCCGATGCTTGAGCCTAATAATGATATAGACTGAGGTGCTTTAGGAAAAAAATGCTCACTCAAATATTGATCAAGCCGACTGAGCATTAACCACTTAGGGCCTCCACTAGCCCCTACCATCAGTTTGATACGCTCTGGTCTTAAGCCATGCTGCTGTATTTCTGCCAGTGCTTTTTTACCCGCTAATATTTGTAAAGCCATCATCATCTACCTAATTAACCAAGTGCATATAGTGCCGGAGTTAATATTGAGCGCAATAGTTTCGTTGTTATCTTGAGTAAACACAGTGTTGCGGAAATATCATGAAGGGATTAAAAGGTGGTTGGGCCCTCTCGAAAGGGCAGGGTAGGTGAAATTACCCTGCCTAAACTGTACTAGTTTATTTGTATACGCTTGCTACTGTTTTTTTCTTCTTCAGGTATCGGGGCGCTCAATTTAAGAATGCCATTATCAAAGTTGGCATGAATATCACTTTCTTGAACGTGCTGGCCTAAATTGAAGCTCCGTACGAATTTTCCGTAGCGCCTTTCTTGACGAATGACTTTACCGTCTTTTTCTTCGGTTTTTTCTTCACTATTTTCAGCTTCAATGGATAATACGCCATTCTCTAACGATATGCTTATATCATCCTTATTGACCCCAGGTAATTCAGTACTGATAAGGTACTGACCTTCTTTTTCCGCTACATCAACTCTGGGCGTGAAAAACATACCTGCTCCATCTTCTCCATTTTCTCCATTTACCTTTTTAGTGCTAGAAAAAAAATGATCAAAAAAATGATCAAAATTGAACAATGAATGTCTGGGAGTTAAGTTCATAATCTATGTCCTCTGTGTGTTGAATGCAGACTTAGTATTCAACTTTTCAGCGTGGACTCCTTGATATAGGTCAACAATATAATTTTTAAATAAGCGTTAAAAAAAAGAGTTATAAAACGTAGATTATTTATTTGTATCGGTTATAAAACAGGGTTTAAAGTATTGAGTGCAATCGGCCAATATTATCTTGAATGAAATCTAAAAATGTTTTTGTTTTTCGTGGAATCATCCGCGTTGGGTATAACACGGATACCGTTTGAGCTGCTAATGGATAGGGAGTATTCACTTGCTTTAGTGCCCCTAACCGTAGCTGTGGATCGGCGATATATTGCGGCAACTTAATCATGCCCATGCCACGTATGGCACCCATTAATCTCATCTCGGCACTGTTCATATTCAAGCGGCCTGTAACGGCAATACTGAGGGTATCGGCGCGTCGGTCTTCTCTTTTATGAAATTGCCAGCTGCTTTCGTTATTTTCTAAAATAACGTGATAGGTGGATAAATCATTGAGTTCATTAATAGTGATTTGGGTCGCGCAGTGTGGGCTGCAATATATGCCTTGCGGTAAGCTCATGAGTTCACGAACAATCATGTCTGAGGCGGGTAGAGGGCTATCATGCACCGCAAATACCAGATCGTAATCACGGCTATTGTTGGGCAGCTCACCACTGTAATGATTAATGGATAGATAAATTTCTTTGTATTGACTTATAAATTCAATTGCCAGCTGACCTATCTGCTGATTAAAGAACTCTTGCGGTAACAGTATCTTTAACGACCCTCTTGGCTCTTCACGCCAGCCCTCCATAAAATACGAGACATCTTCTAAGCCTTCCATGAGAGGGGCTGCTTGCGTATATAACAGTTGGCCTGCTTCGGTTGCGGCGAGGTTACGGGGTCGGCGGTCTAATAAGCGGATGTTGAATTCAGTTTCCAGCTCAGTTAAATGACGCGACAAGCTGGACTTCGGCATGCCAAGGTCTATAGCCGCCTGTGTAACAGAGCCCGCCTGGAGGGTTTTGACGAAGAGTTTCAGATTATCGAGTTTCATTTAAACCTTGGCTAGCACGGGGTGATCACGAGGACATTCGCCTAAAGTGGCAAAAGTTCGTTCCAAATATGGAATCTTTGTTTCTAATTATAGTGGCTAGTTCTATATCTGAGGTCAATTACAATGTTCTTAGTTTCATTAAGCCCGTAAAAAATAGCTAACCCTAAATCAAATGAGGAAATAACGATGTCGGATACTAATTTAGTACCTATGATTAATGCCGCTCAATTTGAGTCGGATGTGGAAGGTGGAGCGGGCGTGACCCTAGTCGATTTTTACGCCGACTGGTGTGGCCCTTGTAAGATGATTGCTCCAGTTTTAGAGCAACTGGCTGAAGAATTCGAAGGCCAATTAAAGATCGTTAAAATCAATGCCGATGAAGAAGCAGATGTATTGGCGAAATACGCCGTTCGGGGTCTACCGACCATGATGGTCTTTAAAGACGGCCAATCAGTTGATGTGACCGTTGGGGCTCAGCCTTATCCTGCGATTAAGGCGATGTTACAGAAACATCTGTAAGTAGCTGATAAAACCCGCCCAGCTTAAAATCAACAAGCTCCAAGGAAGGTAGACCCAAAAACGGCTACCTTCTTTTTCTTCTACTATTTCTTCAAGTTGTTCACCATCGGCTTTTAGTTTGGCTTTCTCTGTATTTATAAGACGCTGCTTGCGATGTTTATCCGCTTCTCGGGCTTTTGTTTTTTGTTGTTTCTTATATTCAGCAATGCCTTTTTCTATGCCCTGACTAATCAGTTTTGTTTGTTCTTTTAGTTGCCCAGGCTTTTGAATGCTTTTAGCAATTTTTAATGCGTCTGTTTTGGTTTGATCGGATAGGGGATTGGCCATTATTTTTCCTGTTGAGTTATCTGAATAAATAGCGTCATAAGTGCGACTAATAAGCCGCCACTGATTAGGCCGACAGCTGCACCCGCGAACATAGGTAATAAAGCGGTAACCACTGTGCTACCAAAACCTTCGGCATAGTGATGAACGAATACTTCAGCACCTGGAATGCCGTGTAATAAAATACCACCACCGACCATGAACATTGCAATGGTGCCAACAATAGAGAGTGTTTTCATTAAAAAGGGCGCAAAGGCTAATAAACCTTGGCCAACCGAGTGTTTGAATTCCCCCCAGGCTGATGCCGTCGCGGTCTTGATGAGATACAAGCCGGCATCATCAATTTTAACAATCGCCGCCACAAAGCCATAAACCCCAAGAGTAAAGCCCAAGGCGAGTAGCGATAACACGGTTAGCTGAGTGGTGAAAGGCTCACCTTGAAGCGTGCCTAGAATAATCACAATGATTTCCGCCGACAGTATGAAATCGGTACGAATCGCCCCTTGAATTTTATCTTTCTCAAATTCGACTAGGTCAATATCGGGCTGCAGCAGTGCTTGACGCAGGCTTTCTTTATGGGCTGCCTCAGCGTCTTTATGGAGAAAACGTTTGGCAAAAGAATGCGCGATCTTTTCAAAACCTTCGTAGCATAAATAGGCGCCCCCCAGCATCAGCAAAATAATAATTGCCCAAGGGGCGATTGCACTGATTAATAACGCCGCAGGCACTAGGATAAGTTTATTTAGCAAAGATCCTTTGGTGACGGCCCAAATTACTGGCAGTTCGCGTTCTGCTCTTACCCCCGACACTTGCTCGGCATTTAAGGCTAAATCATCGCCTAATACACCGGCGGTTTTTTTAGCGGCGACCTTTGATAATATCGCAACGTCATCCAGTACGCTGGCGATATCATCAATGAGCATTAATAAGCTGCTTCCTGCCATGGTATTTTCCTAATAGCATTCTTTATTGATGAGGTTATTAAAAATTGTTAAAGGTCATTGCCTGACGAATCAGGTTACCTTTGGAAATGTTGAATTTAGATATTTTAGCCAATGTATCTTCTGGTCCTAGTAGTTTATTCACTATTTGTTCCTCGTTTAACCCTGCCTGCATCAATGTTTGTGAGTCATGACAGAGTCCTAATAAGTTTTCTAGTTTTTCTTCTAAGGCTTTTTTACCCGGTTCCACGATGCCTCGGTGAGGGCAAAATAATATTTCAAAATCGAGGGTGATCAGCTTTCTTAAACTATCAATTAATAGCGTGAGGTTTTCATCCGCCCGCAAATACTTGAGCGATTTCGAGATATACATATCACCACTGAATAAATATTTTTGCTCGGGTAAAAACAAACAGGTGAGATCTTTTGCGTGGCCAGGGGTAGGAATGGCAATAACCTGAACTTGGCTCGGGCTATTGTCATTAATACTTAAACGCTCTGGCAGGGTTTGAGTTGGGACTTTTAACGGGCTACCCCAGATCAGTTTTTGTAATAAAGGGGTTGGATAGCCTTTGGCTAATTTCTCTTGTCCTAGTAAAGGCGCATAGGGCAATAGCTTTTTAAGCTTGCTGATGCGGTTGGCATTACCACTATGATCTTCATGGTGGTGAGTGATTAAGAGCGTTTTAATCGATAACGGTTTTAATACCCGCTTAATCGTCGACCATTGATTGCTCGGGCCAGCATCGATTAACGTTTCACCGATGCGATATATAATGAAGGTGGTATTGATACCAAAATCAAAGCGTCCCGTTCGGAAACCATAGACGCTATAAGGACCATTTTCATAGACATAAGTATTGCGGACAGTCATGTAACAGGCTCGGCTATTATTATCATTCGGTAAATAGCTAAGCATGTTAGCAGCTTTTAAGGGTCTTTGATTCGCTTTAGCAATGAACTAATCTTTTCCTTGTGCAGCAGAGCTGCCTGCGGCAATGGCTTTAATACTTTATTCTTTATTGTCCCCCAGCATGACATCCCATAACGGCGTTATTAACCTTTTATCTACTCGCTATAATAGGGTATTAATTAATCCTTTATATTGCCCTAGATTATCTTTGCCAGTGATTAGCGACTGATGCCTCTCGGGATCTATTGCTAAAGCCCTATTTTTGATCACTGGCCGATGGGGTGAACAATAGGTACAATCTAACCATCTTAAGCAATTTAAAAGAATGATTACGATGGGCAGAGCGTATCAGAACCGTAAATTGTCGATGGCTAAAACGGCATCGGCAAAAACCAAAGTATATTCCAGATATGGCCGTGAAATCTATGTTTGCGCAAAAGCAGGGGGCGCAGACCCGACTGCTAACTTGTCGCTACGGGGAATGATAGAGCGTGCAAAGAAAGACCAAGTTCCGTCTCACGTTATTGATAAAGCTCTGGCAAAAGCGACGTCTGGTGTTGGCGAAAACTATGTGCCGGCATTGTATGAAGGTATGGGCCCTGGTGGCGTTATGGTACTTATCGGTTGTTTAACCGATAACGGTAACCGTACTTTTGGTGATATTCGGGGTGTTTTTACTAAGAATAAAGTGAAAGTAGGCAGCCAAGGTTCTGTGTTACATATGTTCGATCATCGTGCGATGTTTGTATTTGCGGGTGATGACGAAGATGCAGCATTAGAAACCTTAATGGAAGCGGATGTTGATGTCAGTGACATCGACTGTGAAGACGCCATGGTGACGGTATTAACGCCGCCTAATGAATACTTCAAAACTCAAACAGCATTAACTGAAATGAATGCTGATATTGATTTTGAAGTACAAGAGATCACTTATTTACCGCAGATGGATCATCCCGTTACCGGAGATGCAGTGGCGATGTTCGAACGTTTTCTTGATATGTTGAATGAATTGGAAGACGTACAAGAAATCTACCATAACGGTACATTTGCAGATGAATAGTGCAGCCAATTAATGGCTGTTTAATTTAAAGTCGTCCATGGGAGTGGCAAGAATCCTTGCCCTTCCTGCCTTGTTCATCATGTCATTAAAGAGTGTACAAAAATTAAAATTGGCTTAATGTAATGGTTCAATCTATTGCTAGGAAGAGCCATGCGAATTTCAGTCAGTTTGTCCCTTATATTACTATCGTCTTCACTGCTGGGCTGCGCTGGTACGATGCCTAGTGATTTGGGTCTTGTTGGTGATTCTGAGTTGCGTCCCTGTCCTGATAAACCGAATTGTGTGCAAACTTACGATGCCCTCGATGCTTCCCATTTTCAATTGCCTTTAGCGCTTAAACAAGATGAGACGCAGACAGCGCTTGCAATTACCTCTGCTATTAACGAAACAGGTGGCAAGATAATCAGCGAAACCGCATTAGTGCCTTCAGGATATTATTTGCATGTAGAATATGAAAGTGATTGGCTTAAATTCGTCGATGATGTTGAGGTCGTCATTAAGGATGGGTTTATTCATATTCGTTCAGCGTCGCGATTAGGGCATTCTGACTTAGGTGCGAATGCGGAACGCTTTGAAAAAATTAAAGCGGCTTATGCAAAGTGACTGCGATCAACGATGAAAAAATCATTAGTCTGCTTGCATGGCAAGCCGGTGGTGATTTTTTTAAATATCACCGGTTTGATCGTCATTACAATATCTTCTATCGAGACAGTGCACAGCATTCACCAGAAGCGCTGACAAAACCTACTCTATTATTAATACACGGTTTCCCAACGGCGAGTATTGACTGGCATGGGGTCTGGCCATCGTTCAATAAGTTTTTCCGATTAATTACTCTGGATATGATGGGTTTTGGTTTATCCGACAAGCCTAAAGATTATCAATACAGTATTCATGACCAAGCTGATATTGTTCAAAGCCTATTAAATACGTTAGGGGTGGGTGATTATCACATCTTGGCCCACGACTATGGTGATACGGTTGCGCAAGAATTATTAGCTCGGCAATCTGAACGCAAAGCATTAACATCAGACTCTCACCGAGAGGGTCCAATACTCAGTACTATTTTATTAAATGGGGGGCTATTTCCTGAAACCCATCGTCCGGTATTAATGCAAAAGTTGTTGGCATCCGTGGCGGGTGCTTGGCTTATTAAGTTTTATTCTTTTACAAAGTTTAAAGCAACGTTCAAACATATTTGCGCCCAGACTATTGGTGAAGATACATTACGTATTTATTGGGAACTTTTGCAGCATAATAAGGGTACCGCCGTGATGCCTAAGTTGATTCGTTATATGCAAGAACGCAAAGAATCTCGATCACGGTGGGTTGAAGTACTCGAGCAGAATCGTTTACCCATGCGGTTAATTAATGGTATATCGGATCCTATTTCGGGAGCGCATATGGTTAAGCGTTATAAGCACTTGATTGATGAGCCTGATGTGATTGAGCTCGAAAACGTAGGGCATTACCCGCAAGTAGAAGCACCGCAGCAAGTAATATCGGCTGCGATGGCCTTCTGGCAGAAATATGGAATTATCGAACCTTGAATCTTGAATGGCTACTCGGACGATATTACCAAGGTGTTTTAACGCCCAGTTTATTAGCAACCTGCAGTGATGATCGCACCCCCGCTTCTAATAAAGGAATGCCGCCGCCTAGGTATGATCCACAAAACCAAATACGATTATCCGCGTTATCCATTGATCCCTGAATGTCTTTTATGTGCCGTAACGTCTCAAAACTCATCACTGGACGTTCAAAGGTAACGCGGGCTAACGTTTTTTCTGGCTCAATGGAGGTGGTGGGATTCCAAGTTTGAAAAACAGGCAAGCACTCTTTGACTGACGGCATTGATTTATTCAAGCACACCGTTGCCATAGGTCTTTGTTGATCTTTATCAACAGAATAGCAAACGGGTGAGAGCTCTTGCCAAGGACGAGGATAAATACTGATATCTCTATGTACGACCATCTCGCTGGTGGCAAACTTAATCTGCTTAAGATGGTCGGCAAGTTCTGGATGAGCCTCTGTAATCATGGCGCTCGCATGCTGAGGCTGAGTGGCAATGACTACATGATCAAAAGAATAGTGCTCTCCTGTTGCCAGTTGTAAATTAATATCGCCGTCAGTATGGGAAATATTGGCAATGTTACTGTGAGTTTTAATCGCATAATCTTGGGTCATTCTTGCCACAATATCGGCAACGCCATGAGTCGCTTTCCAAACTCCCTTATCTGTCACGCCACAGGCAAGATAACCAATAATGATATGCGCAGGGTATTGTTTAATACTGTCGTAATCACACGTACATATTGTCGATAGCATAGGCAGTAAGACTTGATCGATAAAGGCTGGCTTAGCGTGTGGATATTCTAGTAAAAACTCGCCAAAAGTGAGTTCATTAATAAGTGCAAGATTGATTTTTTTTATTTCATAAAAAAATTTAAGCGCGGCCATGCCCAATATTAAGTTCGTGCGCGATAAACGCTTGGGGCTGTTTAAAAAAGAAAAGCTACGTTGGCCAATATGATAATTTTTATAATGAAAAATATCGCCACCGGTATGAGTAAAAAAAGCGCCGGCGTGATCTGTTCTTTCGATTTTAACGCCTAATGTTTGATAAAGCTTGAAGAGCTCGTGGTAATAACCCGCGGTGATTACACGCAATGGGATATCAATTTCAACTTTGTGTCCATTATTACCCACATCAACAGCATAGGCTCCCATGCCCGGTTTTGCATGGCGTTCAAATAAGGTGACTTGATACTGGTCTTTTAAAAGCCACGCCGCGGATAATCCCGCAATACCACTGCCTATTACGGCTAACGTTGGTTTGATCATTATTTATCTTTACCTATACCGATATCATTAGTCCAAATTCTATCATTAATGATGTGGAAACATTGTTTTAATTATGGCGCTACTGATCGTGTTTTGTACCCTATTAAAACCGTCGCGGAATGACTTTTTGGACGATGAAAGTATTATTGATTAGCGATGATCAATAGGGCTTGTGCGCAAGCGGGCTGCGTTAAGATCATGCTATAGTCTGCTTATATTATAAGTAGCTTATTATCTTTTGAAGGAATGCACTTGAGTAAGTTCACCCGCTTTATTCGCCATCAGCAGCGTGTCCGACATGCTGTTTATCAAACGGATAAAACCATTAAACGTTCGGTATTACGAACAGCTGGGATTATGTTGGTATTAATTGCCACGCATTCGGCGTTGATGGTCTATCTAGAAGGCATGACTCTTTGGCAGGGTATTTGGTTAACGTTAACGACGCTCTCAACCGTGGGTTATGGTGATTTAACCCCAATAACTCCTATCGGCCAAGCGGCAACGATTGCCTTAATGTATTTTTGTGGTATCACTTTAATGACGTTTTTAATCAGCGATTACGTTGATTTTCGCATTGCACGTCGTGAGAAAATTCGCACCGGACATTGGAATTGGAATATGGAAGAGCACATCTTAATTATCAACGCGCCAAAATATAATCGCGAAAATTATTTTATTCGATTGATCACTCAAATTCGTGAGAATACAGATTATGTAAATATCCCTGTTCAGCTTTTAAATACCGATTTCCCTGGTGGCTTACCGGATTCTTTACGTGAACTGGGTGCGGTACATGTGCATGGTACCCCCAGTAACCCAGCAGACTTAGACAGTGCGGGCGCACATCGAGCAAAGCATATTGTGGTATTAGCACGCAACGAATACGCCAGTGATAGTGACAGCTTCACCTTTGATGTTGCTCATCGATTGAATGAATTACACGTTTGTCATAAAGCCATTATTGAATGTGTTATTGATGATAACCGAGCGCGGATGAGGGCGCTGGGTGTTAAATCAGTCTTGCGGCCGATTCGCTCTTATCCTGAAATTGTAGTGCGCTCTATGGACGCACCCGGTTCAGAAGTGATCATCGAAGACATGTTTACCCGAGCCAACGACCACCCTCATCGCTACCCTGTTTGGCTTGAAGGCGAACCTTGGGCTGATATTGTGAATGCCTTGATTCAAGCTAACTTAGGCACGGCACTAGGTTATGTGACAAAAGAGGGTGATGTGATTGCGCACCCTAACGGTAATGAGCATATTCATGCGCAATCTTTACTGGTGTTAGTGAAAACAGAATTTCAACCAACAGAAAAAGCCGTTATAAATGCGCTGGAAGACTATTTTCAAAAACAAATCTCTGCCAGTCGGGCGCAAGCGGAATTAGACGCCCATGCAGAAGTAGAAGCTCGAGCCGTCGCCGATACTCAGGAAGACAAAAGCGGGGAGGTCGATGTTAAAGACTAGCTATCCTACTATGTTCTTAAGCGCTATTGATTGCTGTAACAAGCTGACACGGGCTTTTGATATCCGATATAATAGCGCAAGATTCCATGGGTATGGATATCTTTTTATGAACCGTCTTTATTAGGTAGATATTGTGACTCAGTTTCGTCCGTGCATCGATTTACACCAAGGTCAGGTAAAACAAATTGTGGGTGGCAGCTTGAATGATCAAGGTGCTGAGACTAATTTTGTGAGCCAGTATGATGCGGCCTATTATGCCCACCTATACCGTCAGCATGATTTACACGGTGGCCATGTCATCGCCTTAGGTCCCGGTAATAAAGAAGAAGCATTAAAAGCGTTAGCCGCTTGGCCCAACGCGTTGCAGTTTGGTGGCGGCGTGAACCACTGCAATGCGGCGGATTTTTTAGAGGCCGGTGCGAGTCATGTCATTGTTACGTCTTATTTATTTGAAAACGGCCAGTTTTCTTGGCAGCGCTTAGAAGCACTAAAGTCGATAACCGGCAAAGAACGCTTAGTATTAGATCTTAGTTGTCGTCGCACAGAATCTGGCTGGAATATTGCGACAGATCGCTGGCAAACGGTGACACAAACTGCGGTTGATAGTAAAACATTATCTGAGCTGGCGAACCATTGTGATGAATTCCTAATTCATGCGGCTGATGTAGAGGGTTTACAGGCAGGCATCGATGAAGAGCTTGTCGCCTTATTAGGTCGTAATGCGAGCATTCCCGTCACGTATGCCGGAGGCGCGCGTTCGCTCGACGATTTGCAGCGTGTTGACCAGCTCTCGAAAGGTAAAGTCGATCTCACCATTGGCAGTGCCTTAGACATATTTGGTGGTAAAGGTATCACATTGGAAGAATGCCTTGCTTGGAATCGTCGCTAGACTTTATCGAGGTGAGCGTTTTATCGACTCAATAGAACCTTTCTATTATTCAAACACTTTTCTTTGACCCAAAACTTTTCTATTATTTAAAAATATTTATTCGCTTTAACCATCTTTACTTTGGTTAGAGTTTTGGGCAGAATGACTGTTGTTATCTTATAACATATCAGTTTATTTAATCGATCAATCAGGTATCTTTGTGACGAACATATCTCTATTCACCCGCTGGTTGCGCTCTAGGCGCCTACCGATGCTGCTCAGTATTATGCTGATAGCCGTGGCGGCAATACAAGGTTTACATGATCAATCTGATCATGATGCCTTGGGATCTGCTGCGCAGTGTGAATTCTGTTTGTTGAGTCAACATACTGAAGGTGGATCAATCCCCTTCGTTATTAGTTTACCCAGCCTTTTAGTTACTCAAGTTCATGACAAACTACTGCCTTTTGTATCATTACAGGCCCGTAACTACACACCGCCTGCCCGTGCCCCGCCTTTCGTTACTTCTCTTTAATATTGTATCTTTTTAGACAATGTATCCGCTGACGGATGTTATTAAACCTAGCCTAAAATAGTATTTCCACGCAGGGAATAGCGGCTTTGGGTGAACATCTCTGGTCGGCGTTACTCAACCGTATTTATGTTGAATTCGACTTCGTTTACTCCGCATTATAAGCGGTGGTATTGACGTTGAGATTCATGAGTTAGAGAAAAGTTAAATGAAAAACCTAACGTTCAATTTACAACGACTGGGCTTGGCGTCTGCCATGATTTCTGTGCAAATGATGAGTTCGGCGCACGCAGAAGAGCAGGTGAAAGAACCTAATGTTCAACTCGATAAGGTTGTAATCAGTGCTCATAGTTTTGATCAAGGTCAGCATGAAATGGCCCAGCCGGCCACTTTATTAATCGATGAAACTTTAAAAAGACAACGTGCAACCAGCTTAGGGGAAACACTGTCATTACAAGCGGGCATCCACAATGCTAGCTACGGCGCTGCGGTAGGTCGACCTGTTGTGCGAGGCATGTCAGGGGCGCGAGTAAAGGTATTGCAAGATGGGATTGATACCTTGGATGCTTCAACGATCAGCCCTGATCATGGGGTTAATGCCGATATGCACAGTGCAAAGAAAATTGAAGTACTGCGTGGTCCTGCAACCCTGATGTATGGTAGCGGAGCCTTTGGTGGTGTCGTGAACGTGGTGGATGAACGTATTCCTAATGGCTTAGCCGAACCAGAAACAAATATTAATGTTCAGTATGATGGTGTGAATCAAGGTAAAACGGCCGCGATAAATCACCTAGATGCGGTCAACTTGTCTTCTGGCAACGCCGTGCATTGGCGAGTATCTGCTAGCCATTTTCGCAGTGACGAATATGAGCTGCCTGCGCTTAAAGAGCATGACGAAGAACATGAGGAGGAAGAGAGTGAAGAAGAGCATGAGGAGCATGCAAATAAAGAGACGTTAGCGAACTCAGATACGTCTTATAGTAATAGTTTTACACTGGGCTCAAGTTATATTTTCGGTTCGGGTTATGTGGGCATCGCGTTTAGCGAAAGCAAAAGCGAATACGGCTTGCCGGGTCATGTGCATGAAGAAGAGCATGAAGAGGGCGAAAGTGAAGAAGAGCATGAAGAACACGAAAGTGAGGGTGCGAGAATTGAAATGCGCCAACGTCGAATCGATTTTGATAGCCGCTTTAATCAACCGGTGGCAGGTATTGAGTCAGCAAAATTTCGTATAGGTTTTAATGACTATGGTCATGATGAAATTGAAGGTGGAGAAGTGGGCACTGAATTTCGTCGCAAGGGTTTTGAAGGGCGGGCTGAAGTTTTGTTAGCACCGGTATCAGGTGTTTTTCAAACTGAGTTATCGCAAGCGGTCGGTATACAGTTTTCTCAAGATAATTTCAAAGCGGAAGGTGAAGAGGCCATCGTTCCTGAAACAGATACGTCTATCGTCGGCGTGTTTTGGTTAGGAAAAACCCAGGTTTCTGATTGGGGCGTAGAGCTTGGTGCACGGTTAGAGCAAGCCCAGTTATCACCTGAACAACCCAATAATATTAATGCGAACTGTGGCAACCAAGGTTTAAATACCCAGCAATATAAGAACAAAGATTTCAATACCCATAGTTTATCACTAGGCTTGATTCGTGATCTCACGTTTGCCGATTCACAAGGGTGGCAGATTGTGGGATCGTTGACGTCCGCTCAGCGAGCACCGGCCACACAAGAGCTGTTTTCGTGCGGTGCTCATGCAGCTACTCAGACTTTTGATGTCGGCAACCCTAACTTAAAAATTGAAGAGGCTTTAAATATAGAGATTGGGGTACGAAAAAATGAAGGCCGATTAACCACGTCTTTAAACCTCTATCAAAATCAGATTTCAGACTTTATTTATGCACAAAATACCGGGCTTGAAATAGAGGGTTTTGGCCAGTATGAATTTGTTCAGCAAGATACTCGGTTTATCGGAGGAGAGTTAACTTTAGCGTATCAGCTCGTTGATGGTTTAGTGCTGACCGGTATGGCAGACCGAGTCAGGGCCGATGATTTACCGCGTATTCCCGCCGACCGAATTGGTCTTGGGTTTGAAGCCTCTAGTATGGCGCTATTCTCCACCCAGTCTGACTGGATGGTATTTGGTCAGTGGCAACAAATCCAAAAGCAGGATCAAATTGCGGTTAATGAAGAAGTGACGCTAGGGTATGACTTATTAACCTTAGGAGTGACGTATCAGATGTTACTAGCCAATAGTGAATACCGCATAGATCTAAAAGCGAATAATGTACTGGACGAAGAAATTCGTCAGCATACCTCCTTCGTGAAAGAGCAAGCGCCTCAGCCAGGAAGAAATATTAGTTTAGCACTGGGGGTTAAATTTTAGCGGTTAAGCCTTCCCTGACAGTCAAGGTTCCAATCTTAAACTCTTGCTTCTTTTAGTTATATAGAAGAAGCAGGTCGAAGCATATAAGAATAAACATAAGCCTGCTGCCTTAATCAGACTCTTCTATACTCATTTAACGTAGAATTATTTTTAAGGCATTAAAATGGATTTTCTAAGCAATATCAGTATTAAAAATAAGCACTTAATTATCTTATGCTGTGTCATTCTGGGCTTGGCATTTACGACAGCGGTGACGGTTTATGAGTTCAACCGCATCGGCCAACTTAGTAATATATTACTGATTAAAGAACAGTTGCACAGTGATGAATTAACCTTAAGAAAGCATGAAAAAAACTTTCTAGCTCGAAAAGACATAAAGTATGGTGAAAGGTTATCGCAATCCTTCCTAGTAATGAAAGACAGAATCATTCAATTAGAAGTGGCTATGTCTGCTCAGAATCTACCGATAAGCCACGCCGATACACTATTAACATTAGTCACTCGTTATCAGGCTATTTTTCAGCGTTTAGTAATGCTACAAACAGAGATAGGACTTGATTCTAGAAGTGGTTTGTACGGTTCACTGCGCGCGGCTGTTGATGATATAGAAGCATTAGCAAAAGATGCCGAACAATACGAAATTTTATTTCATATGCTCATGTTACGCCGTAATGAAAAAGATTTTATGTTGCGTAGGAATGAGAAATATTTAGAAAAATTCGAAAAGAATTATGTAAAATTTAATACTGTACTGGACGATTTACAACCCCTTAATATCAATGAAATGAAAAATAAAATTGCTCGTTATCGCACGGATTTTAATACTTTAACCATAAAGGAAGTTGAATTAGGTCTAACTACAAGCTCGGGTATGTTAGGCGAGTTACGCAATACGATTCACCAAACAGAAGCATCATTTGATTCATTAACTGAATTCTTAAATTCTAAGATCACCAAGGCTACAAAAAACGTTTATTCAATATTAGGCATTATTATTGTACTTATTTTAGTGTTGTTATCAGGACTAATGATGATCATTTCACGCGCGATTTATCGACCCGTTCAGTCCATTACGGAAAAAATTCATGTTATCGCCGATGATTTAGATCTTACACAGCTGGTGAATCATATTTCGAAGGATGAGGTCGGTATATTGTCAAAGTCTTTTGATGCTTTAATTGCTAGTTTGCGGCATACCGTGAATCACGTAAAAGATGGATCTATTCAAGTTGCTCAAGCGTCTGAAGAAATGTCCTGTATTACAAAAGAAGTGGGTGATGCGAGTGAGCAACAGCAGCAAGAAATTGAGCAAGCGGTTACGGCCATTAATCAAATGACGGCTACGATTCAAAGTATTGCTGAGAATGCTAATACTGCCGCGTCGGCCGTGAAGGATGTGACGGCTGAAATCGGACGAGGCAAAGCGGTAACGAGTGATGCTCGCAATGAAATTGAACTACTCAATACGGAGGTAGAGGGTGCAACGCATGCAATTGAGGCATTGCAGAAAAACAGTGAAAGCATTGGCGACATCCTATCGACGATTAGTGCTATTGCAGCACAAACGAATTTGTTGGCATTAAATGCCGCCATTGAAGCGGCAAGAGCGGGGGAGCAAGGGCGTGGTTTTGCGGTTGTGGCAGATGAGGTGCGTACGCTTGCCAGTCGTACCCAAGAATCAACGGAGTCCATTCGTGAAAACATTACTCAGTTTCAAAAAGGAACGGCAGAAGTGGTTGCAACCGTCACCCGATCCCGTGAACGTGCTCAAACGGGTATTGCAAAAGTATCGGAGTCCAGCGAAATTCTAGATTCTATTTACACCAATATTTCAAATATTGGTGATATGAATACACAAGTGGCCACGGCCGCGAAAGAGCAAGGTTTTGCTTCCGAAGAAATTAATCGTAATGTTGTTAGAATCAATGAGTTGGCTCATGTTTGTCATGAGCAGGCAAATCAAGCGGCAACAGCCAGTGGTGAATTAGCAAAACTAGGATCCGAGTTGCAAGGCACCGTTCAGCGCTTCAAAGTTTAGTCGCATGGCGTTTAGTATGGGCTGGCCTTGCGTTATTAAAATTTCTATTGCTAAGGTTGCTTGATTTGCATATGGAAAAGCGTATATTCGTTTTTACATATATAGTAGTCCAGAACCGATATGTCTCCCATCGAATTATTTAAAGCCCTTAGTGACATAACCCGCTTGCACTGTATTTTGCTGATTCAGCAAGAACAAGAGCTGTGTGTGTGTGAGCTCATGGCAGCACTTGAATTAAGTCAGCCTAAAATATCCCGTCATCTGGCGCTATTACGCGAATCAAATTTATTAGAAACCGAACGCCGCGGTCAGTGGATGTATTACCGGCTACCGTCAGTCCTTGAACATTGGGTTCTGACCATTCTTAAAGAGGCCTCTCTTCAGCAAAACCTAGTCGTGTTATCGCAGCGATTAGCCATTATGGGTGAGCGCCCCGAACGAGTCGCTAAGTGCTGCTAGATACGGACTGATTATCACTTTGTTATTCATTTAAATTTAAAACTAGGAAAGACCATGGGCTTATTTGAACGTTATTTATCGGTTTGGGTGCTATTGAGTATTGTCGCAGGAATATTGTTGGGTACTCAGTTTTCTGCCGTATTCGTGATGATTGCAGGTATTGAATTCGCACACGTTAATATTGTTGTGGCCGTTCTGATTTGGTCCATGATTTATCCTATGATGATTCAAGTGGATTTTTCGGCGCTAAAAGAGGTAGGTAAAAAACCGAAAGGTTTAATCATGACATTGATCATTAATTGGTTAATCAAACCTTTTTCAATGGCCGCGTTAGGTTGGTTGTTTTTTGAAGGATTATTTGCCGATTGGGTTTCGCCAGCCGATGCGCAGCAGTATATTGCCGGTATGATTTTATTGGGCGTTGCACCTTGTACCGCGATGGTGTTTGTGTGGAGCCAGCTAACGAAAGGAGATGCCAATTATACTCTTGTGCAAGTATCGGTAAATGACGTGATTATGATCTTTGCCTTCGCACCCATTGCCGGTTGGTTATTGGGTGTGAGCAATATTGAAGTGCCATGGACAACCTTGTTACTGTCTACCTTGCTTTATGTCGTTTTACCTCTTATTGCGGGCATGCTAACGCGCTCACTCATATTCGCCCGTTGTGCTCGCCAAGAGACGCAAGGAAGCCCTTCGCTAGGTGAGCAACAACTGGCCGCTTTTGTCGGTATGTTAAAGCCTTCGTCTATCATAGGGTTATTGGCGACGGTGGTCTTATTATTTGGCTTTCAAGCAGAAACAATTCTTCAACAGCCACAGGCTATCTTTCTCATTGCTATTCCATTACTCATTCAAACTTATGGGATTTTTGCTATTGCTTATGGCTGGGCTTATCTATGGCGCTTGCCTCATTCTATCGCCGCGCCCGCGTGTATGATTTCCACATCCAATTTTTTTGAGCTCGCCGTTGCTGTGGCGATTAGCGTTTTTGGTTTACATTCCGGTGCTGCATTAGCCACGGTGGTCGGTGTATTGGTTGAAGTACCGGTCATGCTTTCATTGGTCGCATTAGTGAATAGAACTCGGCCCTTGTTCGACCAACGGGCGTCACTCACTTGAGCAGGACCTTGCTCAAGTAATGAATTAAGTCTTTAAGTCAGATCTCCTAAGTCAGATCTTAAGTTTGAGTAGGCATAATGAAAAAAGTTATATTTGTATGTATTGAAAATTCCTGTCGCAGTCAAATGGCAGAAGCGTTTGGCAAGATGCATGGTGATGGCGTTCTGGAGGTTTATAGTTCTGGTAGCAAGCCTTCTGGGCAAGTAAACCCTCGCGCAATCGAGTTTATGGCTGAGCTAGATTATGATCTATCTTTGCATGATTCAAAGCCGTTAGCTGAATTTGACGGCATGCATTTTGATTATGCGATTACGATGGGCTGCGGTGATGAGTGTCCTATGATTGTGGCGGATACGCGTGAAGATTGGGGTATTCCTGATCCAAAGCATGAGGAAAGTGAGCGTTTTCGTGAGATACGTTCAATAATAGAAGACAAGGTCAAAGCCCTAATAAATAGCTAATGTCTTAAGACCTGCCACTTACAATTCTTACCTACAAATACACTCAGTTTACCTTCACGTAAATTATTGGTTTATCAGGCGAGGATGGCGGCTTGCTATCAATTAAATTCTTTAAGAACGGCGCTAACGACTTTCTTAATAAACCTTTTCAACAAGAAGAATTTTATTGTCGTATAACCAATAATATCGAATCACTAGAGCAGCTGCATAGAATTCAAGAACTGGCCAATCGAGATTATGTAACGTCGCTTTATAATCGCCGTTACTACTGTGAGGAGGGGGATAAACTATTAAACAGGCGGTAAAAAATAATACAGAAATTTCATTAGTTAAGATTGATTATTTTAAATCAGTCCATGATGAGTATGGTCATGAATCGGGTGATGAGGTGTTTAAGTTCCCCCCCCAAGAGCTGGAGACTATATTAGGTCGCTTTCTTGTTGCTCGCATCGGTGGTGAGGGATTTTGTATTATTATTCCTGGGATCAGTAATATTAAGGTTGTGAATTTAATTAATGGTTTAAACAACACTTGGCGTCACGAATTATTGATGTAAATGATGATGAATTTTTACGGCTTGCTTTCAGTGCGGGAGTGACCAATATTAAATTAGACACTATCAATGCTTTATTAAATAAAGCAGATGAGTATTTATACCGCGCAAAAGAAGCAGGCCGGAATACGGTGATTGGGGATGAATGATCTCATTATTGATCGGTAGGGGAAGGTAGTTTCGAAGTCTCTATCACTGAGTTGTATTTCTCACGACTTTCGAGTTGCTTTTCTAATACCGCAATGCGCTTTTGAAGGGGGGCAACTAATCGGCTTGCTTGAGTTTCTGCACTTTGGGCTAAAGCAGTTGCCTGATCCTGTAAGGCCATGTGACGAAAGTCTGGGGCTTTTAAAGTAGCGCCTATTTGATTGAGTAAAGCTTCAAACCTGAGCACGGCTTCTTCCGCGTTTTGATGATTGAGCTTTAATAACTGTTCTGCGTCACGACCAATATAAAGAGCATGCTGTGATGCTCTTAAAGCCGCAAGACCTTTCTCAGTAACCAATGCACGATCAGCATATCGGGTGCGAATCTCTCTTTCGGCTTCATTGATCAGTTTCTTTGCTAAGGCAAAACTTTCAGGTGCATTCTCATCAGCATGTTCATTCTTTGCTTTAGTCAACGTAATCTTTGCTGGCTGCCAATGAATTTCTAACAGTGTATTCAATTCAAGTTCTTTTAGTCCTGCTAGCGTTAGCGCTACGTCAGAGGGGGGAATACTTTCAGCGCTTTCTTCAACCTTTCTAATTAGACTTTTAATGTCTTTTAACTGATCGTTGAACTCAGCCGGTAAAACTCTAGGGCTATTGAGTTGCTCAAGAACGTGTTTCTGCTGCAGTAATGGCAGTAAAATAGTATTAACTTTTGTCTTATTCGTTTCCGCAAGGTCTAATAAAGAGATAACTTTTGCAGAGGCAATAATACTGTCACTTTGCAGGCCTTTAATTTCTGCTTCTCGCGCTAATGCCAATGCATTGTTTGCTTGCTGCATGCTAAGAGGCGCATAGAAATACAGGTCGGCTTTGACGGCGGTTTCGTAGCGGATCTCAGCGGCCGCGATGGCGCGCTCAGATTCACTGGTCAATTCGGACGTTTTTTCTAGCGTAATACGCTCTATCTGATCATTTTGTGTGAGCGAATTATTGGCACAGCCTGTGATTATGAGCACTGCAAAAAAAACTAAATGGAGCAAAAAAGGGTGAAGCATAATAGGTCCTTAAAAGGGCGGCCAAATAAAGGCATTGAATGCAAAAATCAAAAGCCTTTATTGGTTTTCTCTAAAGATTAATCTAATAAACTCAGATCGCGTACGGCACCTTTATCGGCACTGGTGGCAAACTTAGCATAGATTTTTAACGCGGTGCTCACTTTTCGTGGACGTTCTTCAGCAGGCTTCCAGCCTTTTGTATCCTGTTCAGTACGGCGAATCGCAAGTTCTTCAGCGCTTAACTGAACATTGATAGCACGGTTTGGAATATCAATGATTATATCATCACCTTCAATCAATAAACCAATCGCACCGCCAGAAGCAGCCTCTGGAGAGCAGTGACCAATGGATAGGCCCGAAGTACCCCCCGAGAAACGCCCGTCGGTTAATAACGCGCAAGCAGCGCCCAAGCCTCTAGACTTCAAATAAGACGTTGGATATAGCATTTCTTGCATGCCTGGGCCGCCCTTAGGACCTTCGTAACGAATGATGACGATGTCACCTTCTTTTACTTCATCAGCCAAAATACCGGCAACGGCACTGTCTTGTGATTCAAAGATCTTCGCTTTACCGTGGAAAACGTGGATAGATTCATCTACGCCAGCCGTCTTAACAACGCAGCCATCTAAGGCAATATTGCCATAAAGAACGGCTAGACCCCCTTCCAATGAATAAGCGTTTTCAAGATTACGGATACAACCGTTTTCACGATCGCCGTCCACTGATGGATAGCGAGTGCTTTGGCTAAAGGCCGTTTGCGTCGGAATACCGGCCGGGCCTGCTTTGTAAAACTCAATGACTTCAGGCGTTGGGTTTCGCATGATGTCCCACTTGTCGAGCGCATCTTTCATAGACGCGCTATGCACGGTCGGCAGTTCGTTATGCAATAAGCCTGCACGATCAATCTCGCCCAAAATAGCCATAATGCCCCCCGCGCGATGCACGTCTTCCATATGATAAAGCGGGGAGTTGGGAGCCACCTTACACAATTGAGGCACTTCACGAGAAAGGCGGTCGATGTCTTTTAAGTCGAAATCTAGCTCAGCTTCTTGTGCGGCTGCCAACAAGTGAAGAATGGTATTAGTAGAACCGCCCATCACGATATCGAGAGTCATTGCATTTTCAAACGCTTTAAAGTTGGCGATTGAGCGTGGCAATACAGAATAATCATCTTCTTCATAATAACGCTTAGCATTTGCAACAATCTGACGGCCCGCTTTTAAGAAAAGCTGCTCACGATCGCTGTGCGTTGCCAGTAAAGAACCGTTACCGGGTAGTGCAAGACCCAGCGCTTCCATTAGGCAGTTCATCGAGTTCGCAGTGAACATACCCGAACAAGAACCACAGGTAGGGCAAGCGCTACGCTCGTATTCAGCTACTTTTTCATCGCTAGCGCTATCGTCAGCCGCGATAACCATGGCATCAACTAGATCTAGCTTATGCTCTGAAAGCTTAGTTTTACCCGCTTCCATAGGACCGCCGGATACGAAGATAACAGGAATGTTTAAGCGTAAAGACGCGAGCAGCATTCCCGGTGTGATTTTGTCGCAGTTCGATATACAGACAATGGCATCAGCACAGTGTGCGTTTACCATGTATTCTACAGAGTCAGCGATCAGCTCACGGCTTGGCAAGCTGTAAAGCATACCGTCGTGGCCCATAGCGATGCCGTCATCAACCGCAATGGTATTAAATTCTTTGGCAACGCCACCCGCTTTTTCGATTTCACGAGCCACGAGTTGGCCCATATCTTTTAAATGAACGTGGCCCGGTACAAACTGGGTAAAGCTGTTTGATACGGCGATGATTGGCTTAGAGAAATCATCGTCTTTCATGCCTGTGGCACGCCAAAGTGCACGAGCGCCAGCCATATTTCGGCCAGCAGTGGAAGTTTTACTGCGATATACGGGCATTTTTATGTCTCACTTGCCGAGAGCCGAATGACACGGCTCTAATCAATAATAAGGGTTGGGATAGTTTGCAAGAATTGTAGCAGAATTGCGCCCTGTAAGTCAGTACAAAGCACAGTGAAGACTATTCAGCATCATCCGAGAAGTTATAAGCCATGCCTGTCTGAGGTGCTTGTACGTAATAGCCTTGAATAAAGTGGGTACCGAGTTGCCACAAAGAGGCAACGGCAGATGCGGATTCAACCAGCGGGACAATAGTTTTTAATTCTTGTTCGTGTAACTCCGCTAACATTTCTTTTAAGGTCGCTAACGATTCAGGCTTATTGAGTTCGTGGGTAAAAGACCCATCAACTTTAACGTAGTCTAAGGTTAGATGTTTAAGCGCCTGGAAAGGTTTTAATGAGCAGCCGAAGCGAGAAAGAGAGCACGCGTAATTATTGGCTTTCAGGTTAGCGGTAAATTCTTGTGCTTGAGTTAAGAATTTAGTGGCATCTTCTTCATTGAATTGAAAAATGACGGAATCACTGTCCAGTCTAGCGGCACTTAATGCGACACCAATCCAGCTGGTTAAAGTATCATCCATTAACGAAGCAGCGCTTAAGTTAACGAATAATCGTGTTTTTGAGTTTTGCTGGCGATGCTCACTGAGTAACTTGGTCGAGTGTAATATTACCCAGCGGTCTATTTTTCGTTTCAGGTCATCATTGATGGTAGAGCCATTTAAGAAATCACCGGCAGGCACCTCTTCGCCATCACTTTGTGGCATGCGAATCAGCGTTTCGTAATGTTCTTGCTCGTCGCCTTTTAAGTTAATCAGTGGCTGGAATAGTAGGTTGAATGATCCTGCTTCCAGCGATCTTATAACCTGGTTCTCAATACTGATTTTAGTATTATCAGAGGCGGCTTCTTGTGCCACAAATAGATGGATTCCATTTCCTTTTTCATGACCTTGATCATGCCTTACCGCGTCAGAAGCTTGATGAGAGCGCTGTAAAATATCACGGGGATCACTGCAGCTGTCATTGATTAAGGCAACGCCTATGCTTGCAGTAATCGTCACAGTGCGAGAGTTCGCATCGATGACTAAATGCTCGATACCCTTGCGAAATTTTTCTGCTGCAGCCAGAGCTTCTTCAGCATTAATATTAGGGCGAAGCCATGCAAATACATCTTCTCCAACGCGCGCTAGCGTATCATTTTTGTTGACAGCAGATTTTAAATAGTTAGCAACACTGCAAAGTACCGTATCAGCATTATTAATACCGACCAGCGATTTTACTTTTCCATACCTATCAATATTAATGTAGATAGCAGCACTGACATTACCTTTTAAGACGGCACGATCAACAGCGGCTTCTAAACTTTCCATAAAATAGGGTTTGTTATAAAGACCGGTGAGTAAATCACGGCTGTTAATTTCTTTGAGTTTTGCTTTTAAATCTGAATTATTAGATTTGGCACGAATAACAACTTGAGTACATGATTCGTCGGCATAGGTAGCGGATGATAACGACATGGTCAGAGGAAATATAGAATCGTCAGTTTTTAAGCCGCTATATTTTAAATCGACATTGCCGCCAGTCGTTAAAAAACTTTTCAACGATTGTTTTAGATTTTCTTGGTCACTACTGGCAACCATATCCATCACGGGCATGCCTTCAAGATCGTCAATATTGCTGTAGCCAAATAAATCAAGATAGGCTTGGTTTGCATAGATATGCATACCATCATGAATATAGGTGATGGCATCTTTTGAACTTTCTAAAAGCCCTTGACAACGCTTTTCAGCATCACGTAATTTGACTTGGGTTGTGCGCAGTGTTCTGCGACTATCAAGGTTGGCTAGCTCTCGCTGGATGACCATCGACAGTAAGTTACTTTCATCTTCTGGAACGACATCACACGCGCCAAGTTTTAAATAAAACTCAAGCTGCATCGGGTCAACATCTTCAGCCAGTATAATAACGGGAAGATCTTTATCGAGGCGTTTGATTCTTTTAAACAGTTCTTTGGGCTCGATGTCTTGAGCTTTGGGTTCAGCCAGCACTAAATCCCAAGTCTTTCCTTGAATTTGTGTACTGAAATCTTCTAACGAGGAAACCATATGAGCGCGAGTTGCTCGCCCCGAATTTCGCAACAAGCTGACTAAGTTTTCTGCATTATTTTGGTTGTGGGTCAATAGTAATAAATGAAGCGTTTCTCGGCTAATACTAGGATGCATGTAATGAAACTCTTTGTACTGTAGTAATAATTATAATATCAACGCGGTTAAATGATAGGTGAAATATGTAAAGTGGGTCACAATTTTTTCCACAATGAGTCAAAGTCATCATCTTTTAAATCGTTATCTTGCCGCAAAGCTTGAGAATTGGGTTTGATACCTGCGCTGCGAAATTGAAACTGACTAAAACTATTCGTCGATATAATGCGCGTTGTTAGCTGCTGACGTCCGTTACTATCAATGTGTAGAAGATCAATTTTATTGCCCGTGCGAAATGGCATGCGCGGTAAAATAAGAGAAGCTGGTTGAGCAATTGCTTTTATGCCGGGGAGCAGTAATGAGCGCATGTAATCGCCGTTTTTGCCGGTTTTTTGTAACAATTGAGCCGCGCCAGATTCAGCTTTCGGCGCTAATAATTCAATGCCCAAATGAGTCCCCGACTTTCCTAAATGACGAATCCAGCTAATCACCCCAATAGCCCAGTGTTGCACACCCGATTCTTGAATGCCCAATATTTCCCCCGCTTGAATACTGGCAGGCAACTCATCTCTCCAGTGTAAGCAATATCCCGCTGGACTGGTGTTAATCAAGGTGACTTCATGGGCAGGGTATTTGGTGCTTGTATCGGCCGTTTCTTCTTTTTTATATTTGCTAATAAAATCAATAGCATCAATGCTCATACTTTTGTTTTCGGGTATCACCGAACCGTCAACATCGAATGCCTCTGACCAAACATCCGTACTTGAACGACGCCCCGTGTCGATAGAATTTTGAGGCTTATCTATTGTTCTTGGGCGCAATTCAGCTTGAAGCTTTTCGAAGTCTTTTTTGCCCGCAATATAATAATGGGTAGCACTTAAACCGATGCACAGGCGAAGCGTGCCTTTTGTTTGCATACGACGAAACGAGCGTTGCCAATGAATCCCCCAAGCTTGAATAGAATGAGTTAATAAGTTATCGCTCATTTTTCCAGGCACAGTAATACTGTTCGAGCCCTGAGGATTTGCCGCATAAGACTTTAGTTCTTGTACCAGCCCTGCAGTATTTAAACTACGGAATAGGGGTTTTTGCTCATCACGTAAATGCTGGCGGTATTGTGCCGCGCGGTCCTGGTGTAAATTAATAAGAAACAGTGCTGACTCATCATCACAGTCCGTAATTGTAATTCGATCAGCCCAAAGTTCAGTTGCATCATAAAGTTGAATTAAATCTTGTTGGCGCAAGTTATTAGGTTTGGCGGTACCTAATAAATGAGCTCGAATAAACGCGGTACTTATATTAGAGGTGCTGAGGTATCGGTTTTGAGTATCGTTGACGCTGTAGTTTTCTAACTGGCGCATTTCTGCCAATAAAAACAACTGATTAATTTCAGACCATGAGCGTTCAGGTGGATGACTATAAAGCTGAAGCGCTCTAAGAATGATGCTCGTGGTGTCTGCAATGGCTCTATGAATTGACGTTGTAACAAATTTAGACGTCTTGTCTGTGCTTGATAATGTTGCAATGCTATTAACGACGACTAACTTATAACCTGTCGCTAAATGCGACTGTAATGATTGACTTAAATTGGCAATTTTAAGTTGTCGTTCATTTAATGATACCGACGTTTGTAGAAGATGTTTGGCGAGCAAAGTACCGATTGAATAAATATAAGGGCGCATCACTTCAAGTAACTTGAAGCGTAATAAAGGGTCTGCGTGCAATTGATTTAATTCACGAATGGCCTGATACAACTGCCTTGCTGCTTCCCCCGTATTGGCCATGGGAAGTTTTTTAACCCAGTTTGTAATACCTTCAACGTTCGCCTGGCAAAAAGATAACTGATGCTGGGTAGGGTTGGGTATATAAAGTTTTATCGGTGTTTTGGTGCTTTCCATGTTACCAACTAATATAAATAAACTATGACTTTAGTATTAATCATAGCTGATTCATCGTAAACCAGAGTAGATTAACCTGTTTCATCGTGTGCCTTAGTATTTGACTGAGTGTTACTGAGGATTGGTACAGGTGTTTTACTCCCCTGACCGGATTCTTCTCGCACTAACTTAGGCACTAAATATCCTGACAATTTTAATAGTAATTGCTGGTGTAATTGTTGCGCCTCTTTTTCAGGCACTTCAAAGTGATGGGCTCCTTTTACCTTGTCTAATAAATGAAGATAATAAGGTAATACACCTGCGTTAAATAATGCCTTACTTAACGCCATTTGTGCTTTAAGGCTATCATTCACCCCACGTAATAAAACGGCTTGATTCAATAAAATGATGCTCGCGTCTCTTAGCTTTGACAAACTGTTGGTCAGTTTACTGTCCAGTTCTTGTCTATGGTTGATATGCAGTACTATGGCACAGTCGAAGCGTGAGGACTGTAAAATTTCGACCAATTTTTCAGTGATGCGTTGAGGAATGACCACCGGCAAGCGCGTATGAATCCGCAGACGCTCTAAGTGAGGTATCGTTTCAGCTTGTTTGATAAACTTTTCTAACTGCTGGTCGCTTAACATTAAGGGATCCCCACCACTTAAAATGAGCTCTTCAATAGAGGTATCTTGGCTGACGTAATCCAAAATACCTTTCCAATCATGCTTACCAATACGATTTTCGTTATAAGGGAAGTGACGACGAAAACAGTAACGGCAATTAACCGCACAACCGGTACTTAATAGTACTAGCACACGGCCATGATACTTGTGAATAAGCCCCTTCTGTAAATTGCTGTGCTTCTCCGCGAGCGGATCATTTATAAAACCGTCTACTACTGCTAGTTCAGCGGATTGTGGCAGCACCTGTAATAGCAAGGGGTCTTTGGCATTGCCTTTTTCCATTTTGTTGATAAAAGGCTGAGGAACCAGCAGTGGAAAATCTAAGCAAGCTAGTTGGCGTTGAGTAAGATCAGACAGTGGGATGTTCAACTGAGTTAATAAGCTTTTAACATCTTTTGTTGCCCCCGATAGCACTTTATTCCAGTTATCTAGGGCTAGGGTTTCATTAATATCGGTTAAAGATTCGATCACTAAGGGGGTTTCGGTTATCATAGCTCTCTTTTCTGGGGCCGGTGTGCTGAACCCCATCAATATTTTGTCGAGGTCACATGGCTAATTATTCTACCAGCGAATTCAAATCAGGTCTTAAAGTAATGCTGGATGGCGATCCTTGTGCCATCGTAGAGAACGAATTTGTGAAGCCGGGTAAGGGTCAAGCCTTTAGTCGTGTTAAGTTAAAAAACCTGAAGAATGGTCGCAGCTGGGAGCGTACTTTTAAGTCGGGCGAGAAATTAGAAGGTGCCGACGTCATGGACGTCGAAATGGAGTACCTTTACACCGACGGTGAATTTTGGCATTTCATGATGACTGACGGCACGTTTGAACAACACGGTGCATCAGAAGAAGCGATCAGTGAAAACAAAAACTGGTTGAAAGAACAGCAGGTTTACGAAGTAACCTTGTTTAATGGGGCTATTTTAAGTATTACGGCGCCTAACTTCATTGATCTTGAAGTGACAGAAACTGACCCTGGTCTTAAAGGTGACACTGCTCAAGGTGGTTCAAAGCCTGCATTTTTACAAACAGGCGCAATGGTCCGCGTACCCTTATTCATTGAAATCGGTGAAATGTTACGCATCGATACGCGTGTTGGCGAGTATGTGAGCCGCGCTAAGTAGTCAAATACATAGCCACTTATCAAAAGAAGGAAGCTTAGGCTTCCTTTTTTTATGTGAAAAATAAAGAGAGATTTTTATGAGTCAGTTAGATGATTGGAGACCCAGCGCCTCTTTAGCCGCAATACGTGCACGCGCTGTTCTTAACCGCAGCCTTCGTGACTTCTTTTTCGAAACGGGTGCCTTAGAAGTTGAGTTGCCCATGCTGAATAATGCCCCTGTGGCCGATATGAATATCGAGCCGATCGCTGTCCCTGCTTCTCATGTCATGCCTTACCTGTATTTGCATACGTCTCCTGAATATTCGATGAAGCGTTTATTGTGTGCGGGCAGTGGTGATATCTATGCTCTGGGGAAAGTCTTTCGCGCAGGGGAATCCGGGGGTCGACACAATCCAGAGTTCACTATGCTGGAATGGTATCGCTTGGGAATCGATCACCAAGAACTGATGCAGGAAGTCGCGGACTTATTGGATGAACTTTTTTCTGGTTCGGATGTTGAATTAACCGACGCACCGCTATTTTTGACTTACCAGCAAGCGGTTATTCAATACGCAGGGCTCGATCCTTTTACCGCTGTTGATGATGAGATTAAACAATTAGGCATTGCATTGGCGGGGGGAGATTTAGCACTTAATCGCGATGGTTGGCTCGATATGATCATGAGCCACAAGGTGGAAAAAGACTTACCCGAAAACCAGTTAGTGTTTATTTATAACTATCCCGCTAGCCAAGCGGCGTTAGCCAAACTCAACAAAGACGATCACGGACAGGTGATCGCCGAGCGTTTTGAGGTCTATCTCAACCGTTTAGAATTGGCCAATGGATATCACGAGTTAACCGATAGCCAAGAGCAAAGGCAGCGTTTCGAAAAAGAACTCAAAGGCACTGATCGTCCAATCGATGAAAAGTTATTAAGAGCGATGGCCGATGATACCGCAGGTTTGCCTAACTGTGCGGGGGTGGCGATGGGCATTGATCGAATATTAATGCTGCAATTGGGCGTAAAAACGATCGCGGAAGTGATCAGCTTTTCTGCGACCTCTATTTAGCCCATCGCGGTAATAACGTCATCGATCCCTTGATTCAGTGGCTGTTTGTTTTGGCTTTGTGGGTCTAAATCAATATAAGCCTCCTGTTATAGGGCGCTTATATTGAGTATATAAGGGTTAGCGAGTAAAATCGTCACGGCTATGACGCTCGGCTAACTGATCGTCAGGCTCGCCCCAAGTACAATTCACTTTTTTGCCGCGCTTAACCGCGGGTCGTTGTGAGATATTTTTGGCCCAGCGCATCACGTTTTTATAAGATGTAACGTCTAAAAACTCAGCCGCGTTGTATAGCCCACCTAATACCAATACCCCATACCAAGGCCAGATTGCCATATCGGCAATGGTATAGTCATCGCCACAAATATACGGTTTATCGACAAGCTGCTTATCTAACACATCAAGCTGGCGTTTCACTTCCATGGCATAGCGATTAATAGGGTATTCGTATTTTTCCGGTGCGTAAGCATAGAAATGACCAAAACCACCGCCCAAAAATGGCGTGCTGCCCATTTGCCAAAATAGCCAAGATAAACATTCTGCTTTTGCGGTCCCGGTTGGCAAAAAGGTATTAAACTTTTCTGCTAGGTGCATCAAAATCGCCCCGGATTCAAAAATGCGGATGGGCTGTTCGCCAGATTCAACCCCCGAGTTATCAATCAACGCAGGGATCTTGGAGTTGGGGTTAATCTCAACAAAGCCAGAGCCAAACTGATCGCCTTCCATAATATTAATGGTGTAGGCATCGTACTCTGCGGCATCAATGCCTTTCTCCAATAATTCTTCCAGCATAATGGTGACTTTTACACCGTTGGGCGTTGCTAAAGAATGCAGTTGGAATGGGTGCTTTCCGACGGGTAAGGTTTTGTCGTGTGTCGACCCAGAGACTGGGCGATTGATATTGGCGAATTGACCGCCTGATGCTTCGGGTTGCCAAATGGTCGGTGGTACGTATGCTGATGGATTACTCATACTATTGAATCCTATGCTGCTGAGGGCTACTGAAATGTATGTCAACAGACTAGCTTAGAATAGGTGTCATTGAACAGGGAGTGCAGTGGGTTTTACTATTTCATACAGGGAACACTTCAGGATGGCTTGGTTATTATTACTGGCCGTATTTCGATAAATAACGATCCAGCGCATTGGCAAAAGTCTGTTTGTCTTTTGCATTCATCGCCGCTTGGCCGCCACTGTGCTCACCCGAACTGCGCATCGTATCCATAAAATCACGCATGTTAAGTTTTTGTTTTATATTCGTCTTGTCAAAAATATCACCACGGGCAGTAATTACTTGCGCGCCTTTATCGATGAGTTCAGCGGCTAAAGGAATGTCTGACGTAATCACTAAGTCATCTTTATTCACTTTAGCAACAATATAATCATCGGCTACATCAAAGCCTGATTCGACCTGAATACTACTGATCCAGGGTGAAGGCGGTACTTTAAGAAAATGATTCGCGACTAAAATAAGCGGCCTCTCGACGCGGTTCGCTGCTTTAAACAAGGTTTCTTTAATGGCGTTTGGGCAGGCATCAGCGTCTACCCAAATAGTGTTCGTTGTCATAACGTTGTTGTCCCTTCCACTTTCGGGGTGTGTGCGTGTTTATCGTGTTTTAATAAATTCAGGCTTTCTTCGGCAAATCCCGTACCGGCTTCTACGAAATAGTTAGATACGTTATCCACGCCAAGCTCAAGTAGCCTCTCACGTTCATCTTCGTAACGCGCAATCGCGGCAATATGACCTTTATAACCACAGAATTTTAATTGTTTGGTAATGTCGCTCATGTCGCTAATCGAGGGCATAGCGAGCATGATCAGTTTAATGTGCCAAAGCTCGCGGGTCTCCCAAAAATCGGCATCTTCGGCATCCCCTAAAATAATGTTGCGACCTTCATCACGGTGACTTCGGACTTTATCAATATCGGATTCAACCCCCCAGACTTTGTCATCTAGCTGAGCATGCAAGACATCGTAAGAGCTGCGGCCAACACGCCCCATTCCAATAATTAACACCTCTGCACTCTTCATTTGGTCCTTGTATAGGGGCGTTGGTTGTTGACGCTCAAAGTACTTTACCCAGTTTCTTGCATACGCATACGCGGTGTGGGCATAGTCATAAAAAATGCTGGTGAACACGAATGAAATGCTCACCGCCAAGGCAATAATGACTAACCAATCCTTATCTAACCAGCCATTTTGAACGCACAGCGCTGCAACGATTAAACCAAATTCACTGTAGTTGGTTAATACCATACTACCTAAAAACATGCTTCGACCGGCCACGCCAATGGCCGCCAATATGTGAAACAGCAATACGCCTTTTATGATGAGAATAAAACTCACCACTGCGAGTGCGGGAATCATTTCGACAGTCGGTAAAGCGGTAAAGCCAATCGATAAGAAAAAACCAATTAGAAAGATGTCTTTAAAGCTTAAAAGTGTCTTTGCCAGTTCGGCCGCCTTAATATGAGGGCTTAATAACAAGCCCACTACAAGAGCGCCTAAATCGCCTTTCATGTTCAGCAATTGAAACAATTCATAGCCGCCCATCGCGAGAAAGAAACCCACTAATGGAAGAAGTTCCCCATGACCGGCATGATTTAACATTCGCAGTAATAATGGTCGCGCAGGCCAAAGTAGCAGCAGGCCAAACGCATACAAAGAAGGCACGTTACCGGTCGCAATGACCAAAAATATGACCGCGACAATATCTTGCATAACCAGAATGCCTACCGCCAGCTTACCGTGGCGGGCGTTCATTTCATTTTTTTCTTCCAGTAATTTAACGATACAGACGGTACTGCTGAAGCTAAGTGCAAAACTGATGAGGGCAAGGGTTGACCAATCTAGATCAACAAGGTAATGGAGGCCCATGAGTGCAACGCCTTTCAATAAAAGTGTTGCGATGATGACCCAGCTAATCATATGTAAGCTGGTACCTGCCCAAACAGACGTCTTCAACAAGGTTTGAACATTAACCTTTAAACCAATGGTAAAGAGCATTAAAGTGATGCCAATATTCGCTAGGGTTTCTAAGTTTTCATGGGGCTGAACGCCATAAGCATGAAGAGCAAAGCCAGCGGCTAAATAACCGATTAATGGGGGAAGGTTGATCTGCTTTGCGGCGAAGCCACAGAGAAAAGCGATAAGAATCCAGAGGAAGTCCATTAGCAGAAGGCTCGAATAAAAGTTAAAACAATGACTTACTAATAAATGTGAGTGTAGCACGTTCGACGACGACTCTTGCTAGTCATGGATTAGGCTATCACATGTTAGAGTCGAATGCGGTCGTCGGTAAGACAGACCAGTTTTCTGTTATATTACCTCGCGTTTATTCAGTAATGTGACATCACGGATGCAAAGCTTTTTGTAGCCCTGTATTATGCGCGCCATTAATTAAATATGATCATCAATCATTAACGCAGAATCGAAACATGACCAATCCAACCAAACCCAATACTAACCGTTTATTGAAGCAGTCTCATACCAACATGCCTATGGGGGTTGCCGATAGTTATCGATATTGGGGGGAGGAGAATACGGTGTTCGTTAAGACCAGTAAAGGTTGCACCATTACGGACGAAGACGATCAGACGTTTGTAGATTTCCGCTTGGCTTATGGTCCGATTATTTTGGGCTATCGTGATAGCCGTGTTGATAATGATGTGATTAAAACAATTGCCGAACGCGGTACAATGTCAGGCTTTTCGACAGACCTTGATTCTGAAGTGATTGAGCTGGTTAAACAGATGTGTCCTAGTATTGAGAAAATGCGTTTTGCCAATTCCGGCACCGAAGCCGTGATCGGGGCGGTTCGAACGGCGCGTGGTTTTACGGGCCGTAATAAAATTGTTGTCGTCGAGGGGGGCTTCCACGGCCTATATGACGAGATGATGTGGAAGTCGGATGTTGAGAATTGGGACGCTGATTCTGGCCAAGCCCCTGCAATTGCTTCTTTTGGTGTGGGTATTCCAGAAACCAGTCGTGAGCATTTAGAAACAGTTCCGTTAAATAGTTTTGCAGCGATCGATGAAGTATTCGCGCGTATTGGCGACGATATCGCAGCCATTGTTATAGAACCTATTATGGGTAACTGCGGCAGTATTGCTGCCACCCAGGAGTACATGCAAAAGTTACGTGACATGTGTAACGCCCGTGGCACGTTGTTGATCATGGATGAAGTAAAAACAGGCTTTCGTGTGGCGAAAGGGGGGGCGCAAGAGCTTTACGGTATTAAAGCTGATTTAACCACTTACGCAAAAGCCATGGGTAATGGTTATCCAGTAGCGGCCTTTGGCGGTCGTGCGGATGTGATGGATATTATTACTAGCGGTGCCAAGGGCGTGACTCATGGTGGAACCTATACGGCTAATATGATCGCGTTAAGCGCTGCTAAAGCAACCCTTACAATATTGAATGAAACTGACGCGTACGAAACCATTAATAAAGCCGGTGCCGACATTCAGCAAGTATTGAGTCGAGTATTTACTAAGCAGGGTATTGAACACCGTTTTGCGGGCCCAGATTCAATGTTCGGTATTCACTTTGGAGATTTTGTTCCGACTAATTATCGAGATTGGAAGCAAACGGATAGTGAGCTGTATACCGAGTTTGCGATGAATCTAATTAAGCACGGTATTATGCTAGAACCTGATTCTCGTGAACCTTGGTTTATATGTGAAGCGCACAAAAATGTGGATTTGGCTTGGTTAGAGAGGGTTGCTGATCAATCAATGGCAGAAGCTATCGCTAAATAACACACGTTGAAACTAACTTAACGGCCCACAAAAATGTTCAGTTAAGTTAGTTGTTATCAGGGTTAAAACTGACTTTCCAGTGCGGTAATTAAGTGCGTAGTATCAATGCTTGCCTGTTCCATATTATCGAGGGAGGCGAGCATTTTCTTGGCATCCCCTTCCTTAAAATAACTCAACGCTTGCTGGCCAGATTCATGAATTTTCTTATGAGGTGCTTCTAAACTCGTGTATTTACTAGAAGATTTAAAACTATTGGGATGCTCACCTTCGTAATACCAAACCCCTAATCGGCAGTTCTCATGGGTAGTAAAATCATTCTGATGTTTATGCCCGATTTCTATGATTTTTTTATAAACATCCGTTTTCCAAGCGACATGATCTAGCTTTACCGACTGTAGAAATGAGACATGACTTGTTTTCTTAATGGAACTAAACATACTGTTAGCCGCCGCCGATAGGCTTACCACGACGTTGCTTATCGAGTTTGATAGATCGGTCACTTGTTCGGTTTCAATTTGCTGATTGGCAATCTCTTTGGTTGCCAGTTCAGTTTGAGTTTTAATTGTTGTTGTAAGATTGGTGATCTGTTCAGAAGCATCTGCAGAGCGAGCTGCCAGTGCTCTAACTTCATCGGCCACTACGGCAAACCCACGACCTTGCTCACCCGCACGGGCGGCTTCAATAGCAGCGTTCAAGGCTAATAGATTGGTCTGAGCGGCGATGTCTTGAATTTGAGATACAAAAGTTTCAATTTTAATGGTTGTACTAGAGAGAAGGTCTACAGTACTCGCAATGCTCCCCATCTGAGTATTTAGACCACCTAATGTTGTTGTACACTTTGTTACTAACGAATTGATTTCTGAAAAGCTGCTCATCGATTCTGACAAGCTATCTCTTTCCGCAGAGGATTCAGCGGCAGATTCAGCCACAGATGAACGGATTTTTTTGATGATATCCTGAGATTGAACATATTTCGAAAATAACACTGTTTTCAGATCGTATTTATCTTTCTCAGTTCGATGTAAATCATCATTCTCATTACGAATAGAATCTTTACTGGATAAGTCTTCTAATAACGAGGTGTTCTCAGCTTCCAAAGACGCTATTTTTTGTAATAAGCGTGAGTGTTCGGCAGGATTATGAAAAATAGGCATAATTAAGATACTTGATCCGTAATACTAATTGATCATTAAAGCTTAGATCATATTTTCTATTTTACTCAGTCTGCTGACTTATTTAGTGTGTTTGTTATTTTTTGTGCTCGATTACCTGTTGATTCATTGCGGTAATTCGTCGCGCTAAATCCTCTATCAGATTAACGGCCGCTTTAGGTTGCGCTTCAATCAGGTTAACAAATTCGTTCTGAGGAACAGTCATAATTGTGCAAACTGTTCGGGCTATAACCGTTGCAGAGCGATTTTCACTGGTAAAAACAGCCATTGCACCGAAGACTTCATCTTCGCCTAATGCGCCTATTTTTACCCCATCTTTAAGAACATCGGCTTCGCCACTGATCATGCTATAAACATGCTCGGCTTCGTCACCTTCTTTAATAATAACGTCGCCTGGTTGATAGTTTTGGAAGCCTGTGATGGTGTGCGCTTGAGTTTTGCTTATGTTTGCCAGTTGATTTATCAATAAACTGTTTTGGCACACTAAAAAATGGCTCCAATAATGCTGGCGTCGTTTATCGCTGTATATGTGACGCAGTAGCGCATCTCGATCAATCAATAGTAACTCAACAAATTCGTCAGCACGAAGTGTTGGGCCGGATAGATTGAAAGCGCGAGTAATACCAACCAGATCCCCTTCATCAAAGCTAACAAGGGTCTGCCCTTTATGAGTAAGATGCATCATGCCGTCGGTGATTAAGAAAAATTGGTTGCTGTCAAAGTGTTGATAAAGATCATCGATATTTTCAAGAGTGATCGGATCTTGGTCTAAAGGGAAACCTTCCAACATACCTTTAGTCAGCTGCTGCATACGCGCACATATTGCCTCCATGGCGTCATGCGGTTTGCCCACTAGGTACATATAAAACTCCAGTAATCATATTTTCGATATTTTAATAGTAGATATCGATAATAACCTTATTTTTAAGCAATGAACCTAACTATCATTTAAAATTGTGACGTAATCTAGTGCCAAAACTGACAGATAACTGAATTTCTTCTGGGGACAGTTCTGCAGGAAAGTAACAGCCACTAATTTTAGCATTTGCTAATGAAGCACCACCTAAGTTACAACCCCGAAAATCGATGCCGCGTAAATCTGCTCCACGAAAATAGGCATTCTCTAGACTCATACCACTAATAATCAAGTGACGCAGATCGATGCCTCTTAAGTCACACCCCTCTAGATTACAGGGCTTCCCTTCAGATCTTGCTTTATTAAAGCCTGTTACATCATCATTTCTCAATAGTTTATACAGTGGATCATCGCTGATTACTGGGCTATTCATTGCTATATCCTTTAAGCTTGTTGGATTGTCGTATTTTCACGTTTTAGTATAGACCTTAAAACAGAATGTAATTAATGAATTTAAGTAGTCAACAAGGTTTTTTATTAACCAGCCGCTGGTATGAAGGAGCGCAGACTACTGAGTTAGAGTTCTGGTTTGCCAGTGCTACAGGGCCTTTGTGCGTCTGTATTGAGCAGCCATCAGTCTGTTTTATTCCTATTACTGAGATCGAAAAGGCTCAACGCTTGGCGCATGGGGAAGGTATTGAGCTGACGACGCGTTCTGTTCAACTGCGCGCGTTTAATCAACAGCCTCTCATTGCTTGCTATTTACGCCAAGAAGACATTTATCGTTTTAACTATTTACTGTGCGATTGGGATATCCCTGTCTGGGAATACGATTTACGCCCGACGGATCGCTTTTTAATGGAGCGCTTCATTCGTGGGGGCGCAATAATTGAAGGGTATTGGCAAAATAAAGACGGTTATTTACTTTGCAAGCAAGGCCGCATGAAACCGAGTGAGGCTGCCGTTAATACTGCGGCATTAACCGTGCTTTCGGTCGATATCGAAACCACGTTTCCAAAAGAGGGAAAAAGAGACCAGCTTTACTCAATTGCTTGCCATGGTGATACCATGGTAAATGGGCTGCGAGAAACCGTAAGTTATATTTGGATGATTGGACTCGTTGATAGTCCAGTCGCTGAGTTTTGCGAATACGTCGTCGATGAAGCCGCGCTGTTAAAAAAATTCTTTGCAGAAATGCAACGCTTAGACCCTGATGTAATTATTGGCTGGAACTTTATTCAGTTTGATATGGATTTCATTCAACGTAAATGCGATGAGCTAAACGTGCCCTTTATTTTAGGTCGTAATCATCAAGAGGTGAGTTGGCGCCATGATCAAAGAAGCACGAACAGAAGTTATGTTTATGCTCCGGGACGTTGCATTATCGATGGCATTGAAATGCTGCGCCAAGCTCAGTATAACTTTGACAGTTTTGCTCTTGACGCGGTGGCGGAAGAATTATTAGACCGTAATAAACTGATCTCTGGCGAAGCGAAAGTTTATGAAGGCTATGACCACGAAATCGAGTATTTATTTGATCAAGACAAACCTGCGTTAGCCGCTTACAACTTAGAAGATTGTATTTTAGTTTGGGATATTTTTCAGCAGACTGAATTAATGGATTTTGCCCTTCAGCGTTCAAGCCTTACAGGATTATTATTAGACCGTATGGGAGGCTCGGTTGCTGGCTTTGAAAATCTATATCTTCCCTTATTGCATCGCAATGGCTATGTAGCCCCCAATTATAATGAAGGCTTTAGTGACATAAAAAGTCCAGGGGGGTTCGTGATGGACTCTCGGCCAGGTTTGTATGACAGCATTTTAGTATTGGATTTTAAGAGTTTGTACCCATCGATCATGCGCACGTTCAAAATTGATCCAATGGGTTTAATCGAAGGCTTGAAGCAGCCATACAATTCTATTATGGGTTTTAATGGCGGCTGCTTTGATCGTAAGAAACATTGCTTACCCGATTTGATTACTATGTTAGGGGAGCAGCGCGACCAAGCAAAGCAAGAGAAAAACCATCATCTTGCTCAAGCTATAAAAATCATTATGAGTTCTTTTTACGGCGTGCTGGGCAGCGATGGTTGTCGCTTTTTCGATATGCGCTTGTCGAGTTCTATTACACAGCGCAGCCACGATATCATTCAGCGTTCAGCGCAATGGATTGAAACTCAAGGCTATGATGTTATTTATGGCGATACCGATTCGGTATTTGTGTGGTTAAAAGAAAAGAAAACACAGACCCAAGCCGATGCTATTGGTAAGCAATTAAGCACCGATTTGAATGGCTGGTGGCGAGACACTATTCAGCATGAGCATCAGTTGCAAAGCCTGCTTGAAATCGAATACGAAACCCATTATCACCGTTTCTTTATGCCCTCGATTCGGGGTGCTGAAACCGGCAGTAAAAAACGCTACGCCGGCACCGTACAAAAAGTACTTATAAATGGCGGGTTAACTACGGAAACAATTTTCAAAGGTCTTGAAGCGGTACGAAGTGATTGGACACCCCTAGCTCGTGAATTTCAACGACAGCTTTTCCAGCATGTTTTTTCAGAGCAACCTTTTAAAGAATGGATGAAAACAGAAGTTGCTGATCTGATGGCGGGACATAAAAATCAACAGCTGATCTATCGAAAACGTTTACGCCAGCCACTTGGTGAATATCAGAGAAATGTTCCCCCGCATGCTAAAGCCGCAGCGGTATTAGAATTATGGCGAAAAAGACAAGGCTTGCCTCTGTTATATCAAGACCGTGGCGGCTGGGTTCAATATCTAATGACTACCAGTGGGCCGCAGCCTTTAGACGTTTATAATAGCGCAGGAGGGGCTTTGAAAATTGATTATCAGCACTATTTAGAAAAGCAGCTAGCGCCAGTATGCGATGGTTTACTGGCTTTATATAATACCAGCTTTGCTAAAATATGCGGCCAGCAGATGACTTTGTTTTAGGCTGAACGCTCGTATTGATTTAGCCTAAAGCGATGGTGTTCATTATTTAGCCAGTGCTTATCAATCTCCATTGCTAGATGGGCGATATCCCACTGAGTGAAGCGCATACCACATTGGGGTCAGTACTTCTTATTTTGTATTGATGAAATTCAGTTGTATTCGGCCATTGATAATGTTTTAGACGAGCAATACGTGGCAGATGGTAAGCCTTATGGTTTCCGCTCAGGTAAACCAAGGTCAGTGAATATGGGTGCTCAATATCAGTTCTAGGGTGCCAAAAGATATATCCCATAAGGGTGAATAAATAAGATACTCTGATTCATTCATCCTTTATGTATTGTTACCTGCTGTTACTATGAAAAAAATCGCCATCTTTGTTGACGTGCAAAATATTTATTACACTACTCGTGATGTCTACGGACGCTCGTTTAATTACCGTAAACTGTGGCAAAAAATTGCGCAGCAAGGCGACATAGTCTCGGCCACGGCTTATGCGATACACAAGGGCGATGATCAGCAAATAAAATTCCAAGATGCACTCAAATACATTGGTTTTGAGGTGAAGCTTAAACCGTACATTCAACGCAGTGATGGCAGTGCGAAAGGTGACTGGGATGTAGGCATTACAATTGATGTTATGGAGTCGGCTGCTTCCGGCGACGTAGATACCATTATTCTATTATCTGGGGATGGTGACTTTGATGTGTTATTGAAGAAAGTTCATCACGCGTATGGCATCACTACGGAAGCCTATGGCGTCCCTAAATTAACGGCAGGCTCTTTGATAGAAGCGGTTAATGAGTTTCATCCTATTCGGCAAGACCTGTTGATGTAAAGCATGATAAAGTAAAAAATTAGTGTTTTGTCTACTAAGCGACTAATTATTATAAAGACAGCTGTTTGAAGTGTGTTATGACGGCCGAGATGCGGGCTATGTCAGCTTAATTACGTGATTAAGATTAGAGATTTCCAAATTTTTAATCCTTGAGCACTATACTTACTTTACATTATTTATAAGGAAATAGGCCTATGCAATCTAGACGCTCATTTCTCATCCTTATTATTTGCGTTGTATTAGCAAGTTGCGGTTTGTATAGAGAGCCGTATGAATTGCAGAGTAAAGCAGGTGATATTGGTGATGCCATGGAGCATTGTCGTGGCTTCATTAAATATACATTGCACGAGAAGGCCTATATTTATGTTGATTCAAGGTCTAGTCGTGAGACTAAAGAGTATTATGATATATTTTTGCATTTACAAGACAGTGAACAAGAAGGCTTTGCCCAGTGCCGAGTTAACAAACAGGGCTTGATTACGTATCATTCGATTCGCGAGTTCGGTGGGAGGGGGCGTTCGTTCTCAGGTGAGTGATGTCTTCATACTAAGGTTCGATCAATCAAAAAAATGCCGCTTTCAGTAACCTGCGCATTATAGTAACAATAAAGGCAAGTTCGAAGGCGGCTATTTGTCTATCCTCTTTTATTTTTTAGCGCGTTGTGAGTGCTACCGTTAAAGCACTGCTTTCAACGGCTCATGCTGATCAGCCTCTAAGCGCGGGCCAAATTGGCTAACAACTTGAGAGGACGCCGCACTGGCTAAACGTCCTGCAGCGGCAAAATCATGACCTTGCGTAATGGCATACATAAAGGCACCTGCAAATAAATCTCCGGCACCGTTTGAATCAATCGCGGTGGTTTTATTGGCTGCGATGACGTGTGTTATCTTACCATCAAAAGCAATAGCGCCCTTGCCACCGAGAGTAATGGCAAACGCTTTTGCTTGAGTTTTCATAAAGCTAATCGCGTCCTCTAGAGTATCGGCATCGGCGAATAACATCGCTTCTTCTTCATTACAGAATAATAAATCAACACCACCGCCGATCATTTCTTTTAAACCGTCCTTAAAGAACTGAACCATGGCAGGATCAGAGAAGGTCATGGCTGTTTTAATGTTATTTTTTTCTGCAAGCTTACGGACTTCAATTGCCGCTGCGCGAGAAAGATCCGAAGTCACTAGGTAACCTTCTATATACACATATTCAGAATCGGCTAAAGCGGCTTCGTCAATATGCTTTTGCTCTAAGTTAGCCGTAATACCTAAATAGGTATTCATGGTGCGTTCAGCATCAGGGGTTACCATTACTAAACATTTACCCGTCACGCCTTCATCACGGTCTTCGCCTAAATTAGTATCAACACCTGCAGCTTCCATGTCACTCATATAGAAGTCTCCAGCTTCATCATTAGCGACATTGCAGCTGTAAAACGTTTTTGCGCCAAAGTAACTAGCACCAATAATGGTGTTGGCTGCACTGCCACCGCACGCACGCTTTTTAAGACCAAAGCGATCTTTTAATACGGCCAAGCGTTCAGCCAGCTGATCTTCTTCGATTAAGGTCATGATGCCTTTTTCAATGTTGAGGTCAGAAAAAAAGCTATCTTCAACTTCAAACTCTTTATCAACCAGTGCATTGCCGATGCCGTAAATGTGATATTTAGCCATGTGTCATGTCTCTTTAAATGGGAATGTTGATTATTTCTTATCAGCAGTTTAACAGAACTCGAGCATATGACTAAGTCAGTCTGTGTTAGCATACGCACACTATGACGATTGCTAAAAAGCCAGCTAGGGCGAATAAATCTAGTACTCAAAAACCCGCGACGAAAAAAGCGACGGCAACTAACAATAAACCGCTTAAAACCGTTCAGCCCCAAAAAAGTTCGCGCAACTGGAAGCAACTAGTCTGGTCTGGGCTATGGCGCTTATCCATCTTGGTGATAATGGCATTAGGGGTTTGGCTGGTGTATCTGGATGCTCAGGTACGTTCAAAGTTTGATGGCAATAAATGGACGCTACCGGCAAAAGTATACGCTCGTCCGCTATCGCTGTATCCGGGTCTTTTATTATCCTCTGAGCAGCTAAGAGCTGAATTACAATGGAATGACTATACCGCGGTCAGCCATGTTATTACGCCAGGTACCTATGGGCGTGATGGCAGTGATTGGATCATTTATCGTCGTGGATTTTCGTTTGCCGATCGCAAAGAAAATGCGCTGAAAATTCGACTGTCATTTGCTTCGGGTCGTATTGATAAACTCTCTATCGCAGGCCAATCTGAAGGCTTAGTGCGAATCGAACCGCAATATATTGGTGGCATTTTCCCTGCCCATAATGAAGATCGTGAATTAATTACCCTGCAGGATGTACCTCCGGCATTAGTCGCTGGCTTGATCGCAGTAGAAGATCGCGCTTACTTTGATCATTTTGGTATTTCAATTCGTGGCATTTTACGGGCGATGAAAGCCAATATTGCTGCGGGAAGAACCGTACAAGGCGGTTCTACTCTGACTCAGCAATTGGTGAAAAACTTTTTCCTCACCAATGAGCGATCACTGCAACGCAAAGTAAAAGAAGCGTTTATGGCTTTGTTGTTAGAGCTGCATTACAGCAAGGAAGAGATTTTACAGGCCTATCTTAACGAAGTGTATCTGGGGCAGGCGGGTCGTCGTTCGATTCACGGTATTGCGTTAGCCAGTCGTTTTTATTTTGCTAAAAATGTTCAGCAGCTCGATCTGTCTGAGATTGCACTATTAATAGGCATGATAAAAGGACCCTCTTATTACAACCCATTTCGTAAGGCTGAGAATGCTCGCTCTAGGCGTGATCTCGTATTGAATGTGATGGACGAGCTCAACATTATTTCTACAGCCGAACGAATTAATGCACAGGGTAAACCGGTTATTGTCGCTAAGTCTGGGCGTGCAGGGCAGCGCGAGTATCCTGCTTTTATTCAGTTGGTTAAACGTCAATTACAAACAGATTACCGGCTGGAAGATTTACAAAGTACGGGTTTAAAAATCTTCACCACGCTAGACCCCTGGCTGCAACATGCCACCGAAAAGTCAGTACAGCAGCATATTGCAAGATTAGAAAAACGGGCAGGATTTACCAAGCCAACCATTGAAGCCGCCGCTGTGGTGACCAGCGTTGATGGGGCAGAAGTACGTGCCATTGTAGGCTCCCGTCGGGTACAGTATTTTGGTTTCAATCGAGCTTTAGATGCTCAACGTTCGATTGGTTCATTGGCAAAGCCAGCGGTTTACTTAACGGCATTAGCATCGGGTCGATATGACTGGTCGAGTATTGTAGATGATAAAGCGGTGAGTGTTGCTGGCCAAGATGGCAGTTTATGGCAGCCTAAAAATTACGACAAAAAAGATCATGGCAAAATATTTATGGTAGATGCCATGGCAAAATCATTAAATCAAGCGACGGCACGGTTAGGAATGAAAATCGGTATTGGCCAGGTAGTGTCTACATTTGAACGTTTAGGGGTAGAAAAATTTATTCCACCGTATCCGTCGATACTATTGGGTTCTTTATCGATGTCACCGCTAGAGGTTACGCAAATGTTTCAGACCTTTGCATCGGGTGGTTTTGCGATGAAGCCAAGAGTGATTGAGGCATTAACAACCAGAAAAAATAAGGTGTTAACGTCTTATGCGTTAGAAGGACAGCAAGCTTTTTCTCCTGAACTCATCGAGATATTACGTTATGGGTTACAGCAGGTTGTGGTTCAGGGAACAGGGAAGCGATTAGCTCAAACGTTTAATACGACTAAAATTGCAGCCAAAACAGGCACCAGTGACGACCAGCGAGATGCGTGGTTTGCGGGATTTGATGATCGTCATCTGGGTGTCGTTTGGGTAGGGCGTGATGACAATGAACCCATGCCTTTCACGGGGGCAAGTGGTGCCTTACCGATCTGGCAAACTATTTTTGAGGAAGCCGGGTTAGAGCCATTAACACCGTTAGTCGATCTGGAGTGGGCTTGGGTAAATGCCTATGGTCAAGCGGTTGAACAAAATTGCGGGGGTGTTAGAAAGATGCCATTTAAATCTGGGTCTCTCGCTGGACGTGAGATATCCTGTGATAATAATGTCTTTTCAGGTCCTAAATTAGACGCTAAAGAAAAAGAAAATAAAGGGGGTGGCTCGTGGTTCGATTGGTTGTTTTAGTTCTTCTTATGAGTTGTTTAAGTGCGTGTAGTACTAGGCCTAGTAGTGCACCACACGACCCACGAAATCAGCAAAGTTATGAAGTCGACAGTCGTGAGGGTAATGGTTTGGTTGAAAAAAGCTATTGGCAAAAAGAGTCTGTGCAACAAGATGATATATTACGACTGGATGAAGGCGAGCACCACCCGGCGGTGCAGGTCTTATTAACACAAGCAGAAGATGCTCGTCAGCAAGGTAATAATCAACAAGCGTTATCTTATCTTGATCGCGCTCGCCAAATACAGCCGCGTAATCCTGCAATTTTTTATCGTCAAGCGTGGTTGAATTATCAGCTCGGAGAATTGCAGCAATCACAACAACTATTGCAGCGTGCACAATTGTTTTTACGCCGTTCAAATGCCAGTTATGATATTTTGCAGCGTCGTATTAAAGCGCTGAAAAATACAGTAGATGCCTGGGGCGAATACTAATGAGGGCTTAGTTCGTCGAGCTTCTCTGTTTAAGAAATAATCCTCTATTAATAGCGGTAAGCAATAATCCTAATCCTAATTCTAATGGCCATTTAGCGGCTAATTCAGCGGCGACAGGGTTGGCGGCTAAACTGTGCAATAAAATAACTAAGCTAGCAAAGGCTGCAACCGAGAGTGCCAAGTTCGCTTGTTTGACAAACCCACCAGCTGTTTTGCTCAATAATAATTTAGCGATACCAAAACTACTGATTAAGGCGCTAGCGGTTAATAGATAGTGCAAACTTTGAGCCTGCTCACAGACCCAGTAGATGCCACACACCCCGAGTAATATTCTTCCCCATGCTTCTTTTGGCCAGTCAATGTTAAAGGCCAAGGCTAGCAAGACAAAACTCAGTAATGGGAATGCCGCGTAGAAGGCTAGCTGCTTAAACCAATACATGGGAGTGAGGTCTATCACGTGAGTCAATAAGCTGGACGCCGCGAAAGAAAAAATTAATAAACCACTGCAAAATGCGGCCGAAAACCAGCCCGGAGCTTCATCCTTGGGCGGCCATGATTTAAGCATCCAGCCAGAGACGAGCAGCATAAGTAGCTGCCCAATAAGAGTTAGTGTGAATGACATATTATTGAACCGCCTCGAGTGCAGACGCCATGTGAGCAAACACCGCATCGGCGGCTGCAATAGTATCGTTGATATCTTCTACGCTATGAGCCGCGGACATAAAGCCAGCTTCAAATGACGATGGTGCTAAATAAACGCCATGTTCTAACATGCCATGAAAGAAGGTTTTAAAGGCTTCTTGATCACATTCACATACTTGTGCGAAGTTGCTGACTTTTTCGGCTGCAGTAAAAAAGAAACCGAACATAGAGCCTGCATTATTGGTTGTTAATGGAATGCCATGCTTGTTTGCCGCAGCTTTTATGCCGGTGCATAACTGTTCAACACGAGCAGTCAGTTGTTCGTAGAGTCCTTCTTGTTGAACAGACTTCATCATCGCTAAACCTGCGGCCATTGCCAGAGGGTTGCCAGATAAGGTACCGGCTTGGTAAACGGGACCGTTTGGCGCTAAGTATTCCATTATTTCGCGCTTACCGCCGAAGGCGCCTACCGGTAAGCCGCCACCGATCACTTTACCTAATGTCGTTAGATCAGGCTGTACATCGTAATAACCTTGAGCACCGGTGAGTGAAACACGGAAGCCTGTCATTACTTCATCAAAAATGAGTATGGCACCATATTGATCACAGACGTCACGCAGGCTTTGTAAAAACGCTTTGCTAGGAGGAATGCAGTTCATGTTACCCGCAACGGCTTCAACAATGATGCAGGCAATGTGATCACCTTGCTCAGCGAAACAGGCTTTTACATCTTCAATGTCGTTATAGTCTAGGGTGATTGTATCGTTTGCGGCTCCTGCTGGAACACCTGGAGAAGAGGGGACTCCTAGAGTCAAAGCACCAGAACCCGCTTTTACCAATAGCGCATCAGCGTGGCCGTGGTAACACCCTTCAAATTTCACCAGCTTGTCGCGACCGGTAAAACCACGGGCTAAACGAATGGCACTCATGGTGGCTTCAGTACCAGAGTTCACCATGCGAACCATATCCATACCCGGCATGATTCCACAGACGGTTTCTGCCATGTCGATTTCGATTTCAGTCGGTGCACCAAAGCTTAAGCCTTGATCTAAGCGAGCTTTTACTGCTTCAATAACATCACCGCGAGCGTGACCCATAATCATTGGGCCCCAAGAGCCAATGTAATCAATGTAGCGATTATTATCAGCATCAAACAAATATGAGCCTTCACCGCGTTCAAAAAATATAGGTGTACCACCGACACCTTTAAACGCGCGTACTGGCGAATTAACACCACCGGGGATGAATTTCTGAGCGCGTTCAAAAAGGTCTTGTGATTTGTTGATCGAATAAGTCATAGAGGAAACTCGTGTTCGTTAGAATTTGGGCGTGTTTAAAAAGGTCGTACTACGACCAATATAATAATGGCGATTAAAAATAAAACCGGTATTTCGTTAAACCAGCGATAAAACACATGGCCTTTATCGTTTATGTCTTGAGCAAATTTTTTCAGCAGTGAACCACACATAAAATGATAACCGACTAAAAATGCGACTAAGGCTAGCTTGGCCTGCATCCAACCTTGGCTTAAATAATATCCAACGTTTAGGGTAATCATCCAAAAGCCCAGCCCAAGCACGATAATCATAGAGGGTGTCATTATGCCACGATACAATTTGCGTTCCATAATTTTAAAGCGATCTCTACTGACCTGATCTTCAGCCATTGCGTGATAAACAAATAACCGCGGTAAATAAAACAAGGCGGCAAACCAAGTAACAACGGCAATAATGTGAAAGGCTTTTAACCACAGCATGTACTTCTCTCTTTCGTTAGGTAACTCGTGAATTCTAAAACTATATCGCTGGTGGCTGATAGCGATAATACTGCTCGACCATTTCACGGCTAATAATACCGACGACTTTGTTAAATCGTTCGTCACGATGAACCACTAGCCATTCAATGTGATGCTGCTGCATTAGGTCTAATGCATCTTGTAAGTTGGCCATCAGAGAAATTGATTTTACCATTTTTCGATCGCCAGGAATTAATAAACAGTCAATTTCAAGATGATCTGGATCTGAACCCTCAAATTGTTCATTCTTAACGGCTTCTACATCGCGTTCAAGAAAGAGTGCTAAATCGGTTGGAGACAATAACTGTTGTTCACTGGCAATATAAATCCATGCTGGCTGGTGGCTAAGAATGACCCGAGCACCCGCGAGGTGGATCAAACGTGAGCTGGTATTGACGTTCTGTATCATGACTTGGCCTACCCAGGTATTACGCAATAATTGCTGAACAGGATTATGATTAACCGCGAGATTTGTCTGAATTCGAAAAATAGAGGGAAGGTGGAAGACCTCGCTGACGGTTAAACTCGCAATCACAATAGCCATCATACCGGGTAAAATAATATTCGGATTTGCGGTGAGCTCTAGCAATGCCATTAACGCCGCTAAAGGCGCTCGTAATACTGACGCCATCATCGCCCCCATGCCGAGCATGGCGTAAAAGCCAATATTAATCGGGTAGTCAGGCATAAAGTAAGAAGACAGTTGCCCCATCATCACCCCGATAGCGGCGCCCATGAATAAACTGGGTCCAATTAATCCGCCCGGGAAACCGGTGGCCGCCGCCCAGCCAGACAGAAACAGCTTGGCAAATAATAAGGCTAAGGCTAAGCCAAATACCACGTCCCCTTGTAGCCAAGCATTAACACTGTCATAACCAATGCCCATGACTTCGGGTAAATAAATGCTGGTGATTGATACTAACACCCCTAATAGCCCCCAAGTTTGCCAAAGGGGGCGGGTGTTCCAGCGTTGCATGAATTTTACCGTGACTATAAATAGACTACCCAGTACACCGCAGACTAATGCTAATAATAAAATATATGGAATTTCAAATAGCGAGCCCATCTCCAGAGAGGGAACGATAAACGCGGTCTCATTGCCGAAGACGGCCCGGCTAACAATAGCTCCCGTGACAGAGGCAAGAATAATGGGAATAAAGCCCTTGATGCTATATTCAAGTAGCACCACTTCCATCGCAAAAATAACCCCTGCCATCGGTGTATTAAAAGACGCCGATATGGCACTGGCGACCCCACAAGCCGCAAGAATCCTTAAGCGATGATGAGGTGTCTTTAATAGCTGGCCAAATTGACTGGCGGTACCTGCACCAATATGAACTGCAGGCCCCTCACGGCCGATACTGTGTCCACCGATGAGGGCAATGATACCCCCAAAAAACTGGGCGATAAGATTGGTCTTGGGCAGATAGCCTTGGTGTTGCTCAATGCGTTGCAATACGTGGCCCACACCAATTTTTCGTTGTTGAGGCTTTAAACGGCTAAAAATTACTATTAATACAAGGGTAGAACTCAATAGCAAAATGATTCGTGCATGAACCGATAATGATTCAAAGCCTTCATGGCTGCCATTAGGTAACCAGTGCTCTAGCGGAACTTCGTAAGCTAAGCGGAATAAAGTAATGACGCCTGCGCTGAACAAACCCACTAAGGTTGCCAGTAGGGCGAGGGATGTTTGGCTTTCTTTTACCTTCATATAAATACTTTCATGCTTACTCATTAGTCTTGTATTAGGTGAGGTTTTGTCGATTTCCGCAAATTATACGAACTTTTTGCCCGACTAAACTAACAATTCTTTTTATAAGGCTTATTATAAGCATCTTTATATGTCCTGTATCTTAGATTAGAGGCACACAAGTGATTAAAGTAGGTATTGTTGGTGGCACGGGTTATACCGGTGTTGAATTATTAAGACTGTTAAGTCAGCATCCAAAAGTTGAATTAACGGTAATTACTTCTCGTAGTGAGAAAGGTATTCCTGTTGCGCAGATGTTTCCTAATTTGCGCGGCCATGTTGATTTATGTTTCTCGGAGCCGAGTGCAGAGAATCTAGCACCCTGCGATGTGGTCTTTTTCGCAACCCCTCATGGTGTGGCACATGGATTAGCACAACAAGTATTGGATCAAGGTATTAAGGTAATCGACCTAAGTGCCGATTTCCGTTTACAAGATGCGGATGAGTGGGAGCATTGGTACAATCAGCCTCATGGTGCTAAATCATTATTGCCTGAAGCCGTGTACGGTTTACCTGAAGTCAATCGTGAGCAGATAAAGAGCGCTCGCTTAATTGCAGTTCCTGGTTGTTACCCTACGTCGGTTCAATTAGCGTTACTGCCTTTATTAGAGCAAGGGCTGATCGAAACCACGGGTATTATTGCCGACTGTAAGTCGGGTGTCAGTGGTGCGGGTCGTCAGGCAAAAATGGGCGCTCTATTTTGTGAAGCAGGTGAGTCTATAATGGCCTATGCTGTATCTGGGCATCGTCATTTACCTGAAATACGTCAAGGTTTAACTCGGGCGGCAGGCCGTGATGTGAGTTTGACCTTTATTCCTCACCTAACGCCAATGATTCGGGGTATTCACTCAACTGTTTATGCACCGAGTAAACGTGCGGAAGTTGATGCTTTAGGTATTGATGGATTACAGGCTTTATTTGAACAGCGTTACGCTGATGAGCCGTTTGTTGATGTGATGCCTGCTGGCAGCCATCCAGAAACGCGATCGGTAAAAGGCAGTAATATGTGTCGAATTGCGATCCATCAGCATAAAGATACGGGTTTGATCGTGATTCTTTCGGTGATTGATAATCTCGTGAAGGGTGCATCAGGACAAGCTGTACAGAATATGAACATTGTATTTGATTTGCCAGAGCAGATGGGTCTACAGAGTGTAGGTTTACTCCCTTAGTGGCGGGCTAAAATAAATAAAAAGCAAAGGATTTTTGAATGTCGGTAGTAAAAGGCAGTAAGCAAGATCGTTTAAGTTTGATACGTTACGATCCATGGCAGCGTTTTTTACGCAGCGTGTACTTTTTGCTCTTTACCGTACTCGTGGCTGCGGGATGTTTTTTTGGCGGCCAATATGCCAGCTTAGAGCAAATAAACGCTCTCAGTGAAGAGCGTGACCAGCGGCAAAAACAAATCATTGCAGCTGATCAAGAAATTCGTGTCTTTCGTCAACGAGTGGGTGTTTTGGAAAAGGGCGGTGAGGTTGATCGTCAAGCATCAGAGGGTATTCGACAAACAGTCAAAGAGCTCAAAGTTCAAATTGCTACATTAGAAGAAGAAGTTTCATTTTACAAAGGAATTATGGCCCCTAGCGGACAAGATAAAGGGCTGCGTATCAGTAAAATAGATATCCAGCCGTCTGATCAGCCAGATATCTTTCGCTATAGCCTTATGTTGACTCAAGTTGCGGACAATACTAGTTACATTAAAGGTTTAACGGCCATGAATTTTGTCGGTGTAGAAGATGGCAAGCGCAAAATTATTCCGTTACGTGATTTAGATAGCAACGTTAATGAGCTAGGTCTGAAATTTAGTTTCCGTTATTTCCAAGAAGTTGGGGGCCAAATTACTGTACCCGCCAACTTTAACATTGAACAGGTGCAGGTGGTTTTACAATCAACAGGTAGTAAAGCCCAGCGCGTAGAAGAAACCATTGAATGGTTACAAAAGGACTCATAATGTTTAGTAGTAAAGATAAGACAGCCGCCAGTCATTACGATACCTTAATTTCACCAAAAACCGAGATAGTCGGTGATGTGAAATTTAAAGGAGGCCTGCAAATAGAAGGTGTTGTTAAAGGTAACCTAATTGCTGAAGTAGGCAGTGGCGCCGTTGTCCGTATATCGGATAGTGGCCGTGTAGAAGGTCAGATTAATGTACCTAATGTTGTCGTTAATGGTGCTGTCGTGGGTAATATTTATGCCAGTGAATATATTGAGCTTGCTAAAAAAGCTCGGATTCAAGGTGACGTGTACTATCACATGATGGAGATGGTGTTAGGCGCAGAAGTAAACGGTAAACTGATTCATCAAGGCAAAGATCAGTTGAAAAAATCCAATAAATCGATGTTAGAAACTCAACCTGTAGAAAAAAAAGGCGTCCAAACGGGCGATAAAGTTGACTAGAATGGTTGGTTAATTCGATAATGGTAAAAGTCAGACTTTGTGAGATAAAAAATGAACGCAGTTGTATCAGCTGAACCCATCGGGCTAACCCCCGCGGCAGAAGAAAAAATCAGAACATTATTGGTTGAAGAAGCTGATGATGAGCTATGTTTGCGTGTCTTTGTGACGGGTGGAGGCTGCTCTGGTTTTCAGTATGGTTTTACTTTTGATGACGAACGCAATGAAGATGACAGTGTCATCTTGAAAGACGGTGCTCGCGTTTTGGTAGATTCATTGAGTTACCAGTATTTGGTAGGCTCCAATGTTGACTACCAAGAAGGTCTTGAAGGTTCTCGTTTTATGGTTAATAACCCAGGTGCTAGTTCTACTTGTGGTTGTGGATCTTCTTTCGCTATATAATTCAGTACGTTAGTCCGGTTTAAGGGGCGCCATATGTTAGATAAATTGGTTTTTATATGTGTGCTTCTGCTGAACTCGTTGCTTGTGAATACCGTTTCAGCACAAGATATTGCGGTTCAGCCTGAAGTTCAAATACAGGCGATTGCTTCTATTTCAGCGACAGATTCAGTCGTGAAAGAGACCGCAGCAGAATTGCAAAAGCTGCAAGCTAATGTGGCGCTGCATACTCTTTTCGAGTTAAAACAGTTATTAGATCAAGCAGAGACAATAGCGAACGGCGAAAGCCAATATAATACTGAAGAACCTATTTCTGTAGTTTTACATGGCGAAGAAATAAAAGCGTTTGTCCGCAGCAACTATCGCAGTAATAAGGCACTCGTTGATTTAGCGGCTAGATTAGATGCGTTCAACATTATTGATGTTAAGGTCTGCAAGCGTTGGATGGGAGCGAACGGCATAATGGAAAATGAATTACCTCCTTTTGTTGAAGCTGTTCCTTTTGGCGAAGGTGAGCGGGATCGCTTAAAAAAAGCAGGTTATGCTTACTTCTAGTGGGATATTGAAAGTGTTATTAAGCAGGATGAATGGCGCCTAGAACTCTTGGGCCTTTTGCTCCTGTCGCATTTGTTAGATTGCCCTCTAAATTATTCATCGTCCGGTACGCTAGCCAAGCAAATGCACAAGCTTCTACCATATCGGCAGGAATACCCAAGTCATCGGTGAGTCCTATTTGGATATTGATTAGGTGATGTTGAATTCGCTCAACCAAGTAAATATTTCGAGCACCTCCTCCACAAAGAAATAATTCCCCTTCGGTATAGCCCCACTGTTCAATCCCCCGACTGATCGAAATAGCGGTTAATTCAATCAAACTGGCTAATACATCTGCTTTTTTTAGACCATTCATTTCAGGTGTTTGTTGTTCGAACTTGGTCAGGTTAAACAGTTCCCGACCGGTACTTTTAGGGGGATGTTTGTCGAAATACTCTATCGTTAGCCATTTTTCTACTAGCGCCGATTGAATTGTGCCAGAACGCGCGAGTTTGCCGCCTTCATCAAAGCTCAGTTGCCAGTGTTTTCCGACCCATTCATTGGATAATGCATTAGCAGGGCCAAGATCAAAGCCGAACGTCTTTTCTGGGTCTTGAGAAAGAACCGTAACATTAGCGATCCCTCCCAGATTCAAAATCTGGCGTGGGTTATGAGAATCAAGGAAGGCATGCTGGTGGAAGGCGGGGACGAGAGGTGCGCCTTCACCGCCAGCCGCGATATCTCTTCGGCGAAAATCTGCTACTGTCGTTATGCCAGTTAGTTCAGCGACTATGTTGGGGTCACCAATTTGAATACTAAAAGCATTGGGTCTTGGTTTATGACGGATGGTTTGACCGTGACAGCCAATTGCTTGAATGTCGCTTGTTTGATAATGGTACTTTTCTAACAGTGCTAAACAGCATGAGGCATAGAGCTGGCCTAGTCTTTGGTCGAGTTCGGCTAACTTGTCTAGCTTAACATCAGCGGCTTGGCTAAGATCAAAGAGGCTTGTTTGCAGCGGTTTATCATAATCCTGATAATGGCTTCCTAATAGATTAGGGTAGCCATTTGAATCCATTTCTACTAAAGCAGCATCGATACCATCTAAGCTCGTGCCAGACATCAGACCTATGTAAAGCACGGCCGCTCCTTATTGTTAATGATTTAAGTTATTGATTATTTTGGCTGCTGGCTAACTCTAAAGTATTGTCACTTGCGAGGCGATTACTTTGCTGGCTCCTGAGCCATTCAATCATGCGTTCTGCTTCTGCTTTATAATATTTCTTTTGATCTTTACTGATAGAGCGAGACTTCGGTAATTTAACGCGTAAAGAATCTCTATGAACGCCATCGACTCTAAACTCAAAGTGTAAGTGGGGGCCCGTTGCGAGACCGGTGCTGCCGACATAACCAACCACTTGCCCCTGCTTTACTCTTCGACCTTTACGCGCGTTACGATTGAATTTGCTTAAGTGGGCATAGAGCGTTTGATAGCGACTGCCGTGTTGAACAATAACGCAATTACCAAACCCACCTTTACGCCCAGCAAAAATAACCTTTCCATCACCCGTCGATTTAATTGGTGTGCCTGTTCTTGCTGCGTAATCGGTACCTCGGTGGGCACGGAACTTGTTCAGTACAGGGTGCTTTCGCTTTAAATTAAAGCGCGAGCTGATCCTAGCGAGATCAATAGGGTTTCGTAGAAACTCTTTGCGCATGCTATGACCAGACGGATCGTAGTATTGAGCGTTGCCTTTATCATCTTCGTAGCGAATAGCTGTTATTTCATTGCCTCGGTTGACGAAGTTAGCAATTAATATATTACCAAATCCAATGTGTTCACCGTCTAAAAATAATTCTTCATAAATAAGACTAAAATGATCACCTGGGCGGATATCCAAAGCAAAATCGATGTCCCAGCCAAATAAGCCTGCTAGCTCGATCAGTGTTGATTGCGGAATGTCTTGCTTGGCACCATCTAAGAATAACGAAGAATTTATGATTGCCTGAGCAAACCTTGGACGTCTATCTGCGACCTTTTCGTCCAGTTGATAATCATAATCCCCGTTAATTGAGCGGGCAAAGACATGTGCAATTAAGGGTGATGTTTCAATACGCATGTTGGTGACGTTATTGTTATCACTGCTTTGCCATTTAATGACCTGCCCAGGTTGCAAATTTAATACTCTCTTCGGCGCGCTAGAGGCAATCGCTAAAGCATCGGCAGCACTTAGGGAGTAACGAGTAAAGACGCGTGATAAGTTATCACCGGGTTTTAGCTCAGTTTGCTGCCACGATTCAACCTCTTCAGGTTCAATATCAAGTACTGAACTGTTGAAGACTAACGTCTGTATCTCACGCTTTTGCTGAGAACTTGAATTTTTTCCAATTGCAAAAATAACGATAATTATAATTAAACTTATTGCTGCGATGTGGGCTTTGGGGAAATACTGCCACTGGCCAAGAACTGCCATAGTTATTATTGTTCCTAAAAATGAATCTTTTCTATGGCGCGTAGTGTACAACAAAGTTCCCTCATTAGTTGCCATTCACTGCATCTCTATTGCTTTTATTAGCTGATTCGGTATTGTGACGACCGCTTATTTTCTTACTTTAGACTGACAAGAGAACGTCATGACTGCAGCATTGATCGAAGATTTAAAGGCTCGAGGCCTTATTAGCCAGACAACGGCAGACGCAGAATTCATTGAACATTTAGAAGGTGGGTGTCGTACCCTTTATTGTGGGTTTGATCCAACGGCAGACAGTTTGCATATTGGTAGCCTTGTACCTCTGCTAGCGTTAAAGCGTTTTCAAGATGCAGGGCATAAGCCCGTTGCATTGGTAGGTGGTGCTACAGGGTTGATTGGCGATCCAAGTTTTAAGGCGCAAGAGCGAAAATTAAACACGCCAGATATCGTTGCTAATTGGGTTGATAAACTTAAAGCACAAGTCCGTCGCTTTATTGATTTTGATGCGGGTGAAAAAAGTGCAATAGTTGTTAATAACCTGGATTGGGTTGGCGAATTGAATGTATTAGATTTCCTTCGTGACGTGGGTAAGCACTTTTCAATTAATAACATGATACAAAAAGAATCGGTTAAGCAGAGAATTGATCGTGAAGGCGCGGGTATCTCATTCACCGAATTCACGTATATGTTGTTACAGTCTTATGATTTCGCTGAATTGGCTGAGCGTGAAGGCTGTACCCTGCAAATAGGAGGCTCTGATCAATGGGGAAATATAGTGGGGGGGGTAGATTTAGCACGACGTATGTATGGCAAGAAAACCTTCGGTCTGACACTGCCTTTAGTCACTAAGTCTGATGGTACTAAATTTGGTAAAACCGAAAGCGGTACTATTTGGCTAGACCCTGTTAGAACATCTCCATACGCTTTTTATCAGTTTTGGATGAATGGCGCGGATGAGGATACGTACAAGTTTATGCGTTACTTCACCTTTTTAACTATTGAACGCATTGCAGAAATCGAAAAACACGATACGGAAATTCAAGGGCGTAAAGCAGGACAAAGCATTCTAGCGGAAGAGGTTACTCGCCTGATACACGGCGATGAGGCATTGCAGTCGGCTAGGCGCATAACTGAAGCGCTATTCTCTGGTGATCTAGCGATGTTGTCTGAGCAAGAGTTGGAGCAAATCAAGCTCGATGGTTTACCTTCGAGTGATCTAGTGCTTGCTAATATTACAGAAACTCCATTAACAGCACTGTTTGCTGAGTGCGGAATGGTCAAGACTGGACGTGAAGTAAAAGATGCCTTGGGTCGTAATGCTGTATTAATTAATGGCGAAGCCAAAGGCGCTGCTGACAATATGAGCACGGCGGAAATTTTTACGGTTGATAAAGCTTTATATGGACGCTTCTTTCTTGTGAAATTAGGCAAGAAGAAACACCACTTGTTTGAAATGAAAGAAAGCTAAAAAACGGTTGACGGTAATTATAAAGTCCCTATAATGCGCCGCTCACTTGTTGAGAAGAGGCGCTCGAAAGAGCATTTTTAAAACAAGTGAGAATAAAAGGTTGACTATTAAAAACGTTTGTTTAGAATGCATCCTCCTTCGGAGATAAGTCAGTAAGGCTTTGAAAACAAAGGAAAAAATAGGTTGACTCAGTAATAAAGTACTATATAGTCCTCCTTAGTCTTTGCAGCGGCTTATGCCGGCTGAAAAGAAAGTATTGAAAGCTGTTGACTTGATGGGTTAAATCATTATAATACGCAGCCCGCTTAAGGTGAAAGCCTAAGCAAAGTTCTTTAACAATATATTTAGATAATTCGTGTGGGTGCTTGCCTTGATTGCGTGGAGACAGTCACTAACGTTTCTTTTATTAGATTCGTTAGCTGACATCAAAGCATAAAACAAAGTAAGAACCTACGAACTCTCCATTAATTTGGTGAGTATAAAAGTTAGTTATTATTTTGAGTAAGAT
>JBNMOT010000003.1:0-71361 GCA_051275515.1 Oleispira sp.
CTTCCATGCCCTGAGTTAAAAATTGAGCTAACTGCTTAGGGTCTGGCAAAGTTTGCTCTCGTTTATCTGAAGCAATAGGCGCTAGTAACAAATGCTCCATTGCTGCAACTTTTGCAGAGAAACTGTCTTCATTAAGTAACGGGGCAATCGAATTCGCCTCTAATTGCTCTATGCCTGACCTGATCAGCTGACTGCCCTCTACGAGCAAACTAACGAGTCCAGGTGTATTTTTAATCTGATAAGCTCGTAATTCTTTTACTAGCTTTTCTAAAGGGGAAGCAATTAGCGCAATTGGCGCAATACCTGCCATATGAGCACTGCCTTTTAAGGTATGCAATGCACGCTGTAAATGGTCTGATAGCTCATTACTAAAATCTGTCGCTTGCGACTCTTCGACAAACTCACCGACAGCCTCAAGGTGAGTCGCTACTTCCGCGCGAAATATTTCTAATAATGTATCGTCAATTAGGTTTTCTTCGGTTTTTACAACTAAATCAGCCTCTTCAACTAATTCAATTTTTCCAAGCTCTCGCTCAACAAGGGAGTCTAATAAAGAAAACTCTATATTAAACTCGTTCACATTTTCGCCCCCGGATAAGGCTTCGGCATAATTTATTAACGCAGCAGTATCGATACTGACATCGCTTCTCGTGCGGAAATTTTCAATGAGCTCAGGGATATGAACAATAACTTGATCGATAAGTGCGCAAGCGTTGTCATCCAAAGTAATTACTTGGTCTATGACACAATTAAGCAAGTTTTCAACAGACCACGCTAGTTCGCCAATAACATCGGCCTTTACCATGCGTCCACTGCCCTTTAAGGTATGGAATGCACGACGAACCGTTGATTGTGCTTCACTATTTATATGATCAGCGCGATATTCAGGCCAAAACTCTTGCAGTGTTTCTAACACCTCCTTAGCTTCTTCTAAAAATATTTCAATGATTTCATCATCAATAAGATCATCTTCTTCACCAATTATTTCAGTTTCTACAAAAATGTCTTCTATAACAGCATCTTCAGCAACGACCGTTTCTTCAATATCGATCACAGCGTCTAATTCTACCGGCTCAATAACGTCGTTAACTAGGTCAGCAAAATTCACGCTTGTATTTAATGAGGCGTCTGCTGATAAGTCGACACTTTCTAATACAGCAAGTAAGTTATCATCGTTCAATTCGGAAGTATTTTTACCTTCTTCAATACCCTCTTCACTGTTTTGGCTAGGTAAGTTGGCCAAAGCAAGCTCTGCTCGATGCAATAAATGCTCATCGGCTTCTTGAGGGCTATTGCTGTAACGTTCAATGTAATACTCAACACTGGTCAAAATATCAGCGAAGTTATCCATGACAGTCCACTGAGCCTTCAAGCCTTCATCGACCAGCTGCTTTTCAACAAAATCTGCAGCGCCTTCAAGAATTTTAGCGACTCGAGGCAGTGGAATCATGTTGATTGAGCCTTCAATAGACCTCAACAAATGGGGGGCTTCTTCTAATTCAGTGGCATCCCATTGCTTAGCAAGGTATTCAACAACAGAATCTTTCACCTGCTCTAAAACATTTCGAGTTTCATGCAATACAGCTTGTTGTGCATCACTAATAGAAACATCTTCTGGACGGGTTTCAATCAATGTTCCTTCTTGCTGCATACCGTTTAAGGTCGCTTCAACATAAAGTAAAGCACCCGCGGTATCCATTAAATCAGAATCTGATGCACCACCTTGATCAATTAATCGAGTAACATTGCTTTGTTGTTCTTGTAAGACTCTGCGTGGCATACCAAGTCCAAGCATTCCCATAGTATCGATAATTTGCTTAAACGTTGGTAATAATGAGATTAGTGCTTCTTGGCGATCACCACCACGAACCAGGATGTCAAACCTATCCTTGAGCCCCGTAATTTCTTCAATTAATGCACCGACAACAGTACCCACAGTTTCTTTATCAGGACCCGAAAACGCCGCGCGCTGATCCTTTAACTCTTGTTGATTAGGTAAAGTAGATTCTAGGTCGAATTGAACTTTCACCGCCGCAATGGCGCCACTTTTTAAGGGAGATTTGGCGATATAATAAAGAAGGTTTTTTAGCAGTTCATCAGGTACAGGGGTGTTTAATGCTTCAACTCCCTGATCTTGAATTTGCTTGAACAGTACGTCTATTTGACGCAGTAATGGCTTGGCAATCTTAGGAATTTTTTCGCCTGACTTAAGGTGCTCAACAAATGCTAATGCTGGCAACCATATTAGGCCTTGCGGGGTTTTTCCAAGTGTTTTATGGAGGCGGGAAAAAACCTTATGCAAATAATCGATCGCTAATGTTTCTTGCTCACCTCGAATGATATGCAAAATAGCAGTTTGTTGCATTTGGCGTAATTTTTTTAACCAAGGGGCAAAGCCAGGATCGTTAAATTTACTTAATTGGTCAGCAGAAAGTATAACTGGAGCGGCTATATTTGGTGAGAATAACGCGGTTTCAGTCATCAGACTTTCACCACGAACAGCACGTAACTCATTCAGTATTGGCAACAACACAACAGGCAAGTCTCTTCGACCTATTTTGATATGCTCTAGGTAGCTTGGCAACTGCAGAATTGCCTGCATCAATACCTCAAGTACGTCAGATTCATTAGCAACATTCCCTTCAACCAATACCTTGGCTAAAGCTTCCATTTCTTCTGCTAACAATGCTGCGCCGTAAAATTCGACCATCTGCAAAGTGCCACGCACCTGATGAAGATAGCTCAAACAAAACTTGAGACGAGTACGATCCTCCGTATTTTCTACGTAGATTTCTAATGCTTGTTGCGCCTGCTGGAGGGTCTCTTCAATTTCGCCTTTGACCCATTCCAAGGCGATGTAGTCATGGCTCATCGCCTAGCAGCCTCCATCTGATTATAATTATCACGTCGCACATAAATTGATAATTTATTACTATCAACCTGAACTAAACTTGGATGCTGCCAGTCTACCATTTCACCTAAACCTGTTACTAAAATCCCACCTTCAACTAAACGATCAGCCAAGGCATTAAGGATTTCACGACGACGCCAACGACGAAAATAAATTAATAAATTCTGACAATAGATAACACTCAACCCTGAAACAGGAAAATCATCTAAGTTCAAAGCATTGACTTGCGTAAAACACGTACGATCCCTTAATCCAGAAATAATCTGGTACTCATTGTTTTCAATGGCGAGGCAGTAGCGTTCAAGATATGAAACAGGAAGCGTTTCTAGCTTGCGAACAGGATATTTACCCTGCCTTGCTTTACGTAATACTACGGTCGATAAATCTGTTCCCGTTACTGAATAGTTAACCCCTAAAGGTGATAGACATTCATCTGCAAGCATTGCCAAACTATAAACTTCTTCGCCAGAAGAACAGCCCATGCTCCACATATCAAAAGAACGATCTATCGGCGTTGTTTTTATGGTTTCTAACAAATAATTTTTTACAAACATCAATGCATCAGGATCACGAAAAAAACGTGTTTCCTGAACCGTTAATCGATCAGAAAGTATCGACCATTCAATAGCACCGCATGACCCCGTCGTTACTTTCTTAAAATAATCCTCATAATCACAACACCCTAGTTCGCGCATACGAATACCTAAACTAGTTTGAAGAAAAGACTTTCTCTGAGGTGCCAGGCACATACCAGTGCGCTCTTCGAGCAAGTTCTGCCAAAGCAAAAACTGCCCTTCTTCCATATCTGGCATCATGCCAAAACCGGAGCGTTTATTTAAGAATAAGTCTGACGGATTACTCATTTAAACTTCAACCTATAGAGCTTGTTCACTCTCAGGAAGCTTGAAGCCAGCAACCGATTCACGTAACTTATTCGCCATATCGGCGAGGTTACCAATCGATTTCGCTGTGGCCGTTGTACCCGCAGAAGTCTGCGATGTAATTTCTTGAATAACGTTCATCGTATTCGAAATATGACCGGCAGAAGATGCCTGCTGGCGAGCAGCGTTGGAAATATTCTGAATGAGATCAGCCAGATTCTTCGATACAGCCTCAATCTCTTCAAGTGCAACACCCGCATCCTGTGCTAAACGTGCGCCTCGTACAACTTCTAAGGTTGTCGTTTCCATCGAGATAACAGCTTCGTTAGTATCGTTCTGAATCGTTTTAACCAAGGCTTCAATCTGTTTTGTTGCCGCGGCAGAACGTTCTGCTAATCGCTGTACTTCATCCGCAACAACGGCGAAACCTCGACCTGCGTCACCGGCCATAGAGGCCTGAATTGCAGCGTTAAGCGATAGAATGTTTGTCTGGTCGGCAATGTCGGTAATCAAAGATACGATATCTCCAATTTCCTGCGAAGACTCACCTAAACGCTTAATCCGTTTAGACGTTTCCTGAATCTGCTCACGAATGTTATCCATGCCGTGAATCGTTGCCTGCACAACCTCTGCACCTTTATTGGCGATCGCAACAGATCGCTCTGCTACTGCAGATGATTCAGAAGCGTTTGCCGATACCTGGTCAATCGACACAGCCATTTCGTTAATAGCCGCCGATGCCCCAGCAATTTCCTGTGCTTGGTGCTCAGATGCTTCAGCAAGATGCATTGCCGTTGCCTGTGTTTCTTGTGCTGCAGACGACACTTGAACCGCTGTTTCGTTAATCGCCGAGACCAAGGAGCGCATCTGATCGATGGCGTAGTTAATAGAATCAGCAATCGCACCCGTAAAGTCTTCTGTTACCGTTGCCTGTGTTGTTAAGTCACCATCAGCAAGATCAGCAATCTCATCCAGCAGACGTAAAATAGCGATTTGGTTTTGTTCGTTTTGATCAGCAGTTTCAGATAAATCTTTGCGCGTATCTTGATAAGAAACAACACCCAAACCTACCATACCGATTACGGCCATTAATGCCGATAAATAAGCAATAAGCTGTAACACCCCCAAACCTTCTGTATTTGTTTGGAAGGCATTGGTCAAAGAAGAGGTCTCATTCAGTAGTAATTGAGAATCGGCAAAAATCGCATCAGAAGCTTCACGTACTTGGAATAGCTCAGGTGAGGTTTCAAGAATTTCATCAACCGAACCCGATACGAATTCGAATAATTCAGCAATTTCTGCTAACGCAAAGATAGCTTCTTCATCAGCCACCTGACTCAGGTTCATTGCAACATTACCCTCAATCATACCGTTAAGTACTCGGCCAAAAAGAGAGGCATCTCGACCAAAAGCATCGGCAGCCATTACGGCATCAGCACCACCGCCTAATACCTTATTAACCGAACGTACAATACGCTCTGCCAACCATGACTGACGCTGAGCAACAGCAACCTGATCCGCAGGAGCGCCACTATCAAGTAAAATTTCTACAATTTCATCGTATTCGACTTGAAGTTGTGGAATTGTCTCAGCTAAGGTTGCAGCAACCTCATGTAACGAAAGAATAATATCTTGAGCCTGTACAATCTGATCAGCGTTATTAGAAACTTTGTTCCAGATACCCTGCACGTTAGTCATGGTCGCAATTTTCGCAGGAGGCAAGCCAGTATCAGCATTACCCTCGTTCAAATAACCCCAACGAACTTGGAAGTTATCACGCGCATTACGAAGTAATGAGAAAGCTTCTGCTTTACCACCTGCCGCCTCTGCTGCGTTCTTTGCCAATTCCTGCGAAAGAACTCGAAGCTCACCCGAGTGTCCAATATATTCCTTATCCTGATTTGCCTGTGTATTGACAAGAATTGTTACACCCAAGAAAGCTAGGATTGAAACAATCAGCATTGCAGTAAAGAAACCTGCTCGTGGGTTACCAAATACCGTGGACCAAACGCTTCCAGTCTCTTTACTCATTCCGCTATCTCCGCACTCATGTGCACGTTTGTTATTATTAATGATTCAGCGTAATCCATGAACTGAATCGCAACAAACTATTTATTAAACGGCTACCTGCAGAAATTCATCTGCTTGCACCAAGTCTGTAAAACTAAAAATAGGCCAATTAGACCCATCACGTTCAAAGCCACCGCGCACATAAGGCGCATAATTAGCATCAACATACACTTGATTAATTATTTGATGAGAAGGGAACTGCTGCATCCCAAGAACAGCATCAACCAATAGGCCATGCTGTTGCTGCCCTTCCCCAATAACTAATACTCTTCGGGTTCGCCAGTTAGCTTTAGACGGTACATCTAATAAACCCGCCAAATCTAAAATAGGAACTAAACGCCCCCGAATATTGGAAACACCCAGCATCCAGTTTCTTACACCAGGAACCTTAGTCACTCGAGGCGTTTGAAGAATCTCCCCGACGTCGCCCATCGGCGCAACAAACCTCTGGCCCGCCAGCATAAACCCGATACCTCGCCAGTAGGTTACCGCCTCAGTTTTCTGAGGCAGCTCACTGGCGTTATCTCGACTTTTTTGAGCAATCTCGACCAATAAAGCAAAAGGTGACATATTAACCAGTCATTACCATTTCAATTTCTTCCATTAAACGAGCCGCAGAGACAGGCTTAACCAGATACCCACTGGCCCCTTGTCGCTGCCCCCAGACACGATCCGTTTCTTGATCTTTCGTTGTCACAATAATCACAGGTATATGTTGAGTGCTTGGATCTTTCGCCAACTGACGCGTAGCCTGAAAACCGTTTAGACCCGGCATAACAATATCCATTAAGACAACGTCAGGCTTTTCTTGGCGAGCAAGTGCTACACCGTCCGCACCGTTTTCAGCCGTTAAGACTTCATGCCCATGTTGTTCCAACATAGTTTTAAACGAGTGCGTTTCCGTTGGAGAATCGTCAACTATCAATACACGAGCCATTCTCAAATCCTCTCTAATTTTATAATGCTATCGACAAACTATTTAACAAAATTTCGAATTGCACCAAGCAACTCATCCTTACTAAACGGCTTGGTTAAATATTGATCAGAACCAACGATGCGTCCCTTAGCCTTATCAAAAAGACCATCCTTACTTGAAAGCATAATGACGGGCGTATCTTTAAATTTAGAATTATTTTTAATTAACGCACACGTCTGATAACCATCTAAGCGCGGCATCATAATGTCTACAAAGATAATGTTTGGGCGAGTATCTGCGATTTTTGCTAGCGCATCAAAGCCATCAGTTGCAGTTATTACCTCACAACCGACCTTTTTTAATAGGGTTTCGGCGGTTCGACGAATAGTTTTACTATCGTCAATAACCATAACTTTCAGGTTATCGAAGTTATCGTCCATATTAAGAACCTTCACCATCTAGATTAATATTTTTTAGAGATACCGCCTCGATGTCCGAGGGGCGCTGATTAAAACCTTTGTAACATAGAATTGTAGACCTTAACAACGCTATCTATTTAAAAGTTAGAACTGGTCGAAACAATTTATTCCACTTCAAGTCTTGATAGTTAGGGTAAAATAACTTCAATATATTAGTTTTCGTTTTTAGGAGCAGTCATGAACATAAAAGTTGGCATCGTTATGGATCCCATTGAACAAATTTCTTTTCACAAAGATACCTCCATCGCCTTGATGTTTGCCGCTCAGCAGCATGGATGTGAACTGTTTTACATGGAACAACAAGATCTATCGATCCAAAACGGCGAAGCGTATGGTCGGATGGCTCCTATTAAAGTAGCCATGAATCCAGAGCATTGGTTTGAAAGAAAAGAGGCCATTGATAGACCTCTGATTGATTTACAGCTGATTTTGATGCGCAAAGACCCTCCTTTTGATAGTGAGTTCATTTACAGCACCTATATTTTAGAGCGAGCAGAACAGCAGGGGGTCGTAATTGCGAACAAACCTCAAAGCTTGCGAGACTGTAATGAAAAGGTATTTGCCACCGAGTTTGCTGAGCTAATGAGCCCAACAACGGTTACCCGTCGTCCTGATTTACTAAAAGCCTTCCATGCAGAACACGGAGACGTGATATTTAAACCACTCGATGGTATGGGCGGATCTTCTATCTTTCGCTTAAGGAAAGACGATCCAAATGTCAGTGTTATTATTGAAACGTTAACAGACCACGGCAAGCAACAAATCATGGCACAACGTTTTATCCCTGAAATTACTCAAGGCGATAAGCGTATTCTGATTATTGATGGCCAAGCCGTACCTTACACTTTGGCGCGCATTCCCGCTGATGGTGAAACCCGAGGCAACTTAGCCGCGGGCGGGTCAGGCATCACCATGGCTTTAACAGACAAAGAAAAAGCGATTGCCGAAAAAATTGGACCGAAGCTGAAAGAAAAAGGATTGTATTTTGTGGGTCTTGACGTTATCGGTAATTATGTCACTGAAATTAACGTCACCAGCCCTACGTGTGTTCGTGAAATCAGTCGTGATTCTGGTATTGATATCGCAGACCAGTTAATCACCTGTTTACTACAGAAAGTGCGCTGTTAAACTAAGGCCACTTTTAATTAATATCAATGTGAGATCGCCCATGAGTATCTCTGCTACCGTTACCAGCGCTGACCGCCTAACCTTTACCGGTTTTTTGGCTGCTTTGCTGCATGCGGCCCTCATATTGGGTATTAGTTTTACGGCAACCGACCCCAATCCAACGTCACACACATTAGAAGTAACGCTCGCCAGTTATAAAAGTGAGCTAGCGCCGGAAAAGGCCGACTTCCTCGCTCAAGAAAACCAACAAGGCAGCGGCTCATTAGACGAAGCTAAAATGATTACTACCGATATTGATGCTAATTTTAATGCGAACAGTATTCAACAAACATCACCTTTAGAGCAGCAGGCTACTGCACCCAGAGTCAAACCCGATCAAGCGGCACTGATATCAACAACGAATAGCAACCGCTTTAAAGCACAGGTCACGCCTAATCAAGATGCTGCAGAGGCCGATGATACCCCTGATGGACCTAGAAAATCGTTATTAGAGCGCAGCTTGGAAATTGCTAGCTTAGAAGCAAAGCTAGATAGCCAGCGCCAAATTTACGCAAAAGCACCACGAATTCAACGCCTTACGGCAGCGTCAACTTTGAAAGCGAATGATGCTTATTACGTCGATAGCTGGCGCAGTAAAATTGAGAATATGGGCCGAATTAACTACCCTCGAGATGCAATCAACTGCTTCAATCAATGCTCATTGCGAGTATTGGTTTCAATTCATCCAGACGGTACTATTAATAATCTCAAAGTTTTAGAATCTTCTGGTAAAAAAACGCTTGATGATGCGACGGTGCAAATCATCCGTCGAGCCGCTCCCTTCGCGCCTTTCACAGAAGAAATGAGAAGCGATATCGATCTGCTCGAAATCATTAGAACCTTCAAATATAAAGGTAACCGTTACATGACAGGCGCAAACTAATGGCTGAAAATCAAACATTTGGCAGCCTAACCGATCATTTTTTGATTGCAATGCCAACGCTCAAAGACTCGTCTTTTGAACACAGCATCACCTATATATGTAGCCATGACGACAACGGTGCTATGGGCATTGTACTGAACCAATCGACGGACCTAAATTTTCAAGAAATTTTAGAACAGTTAGAAATCGAAGGTATCTATGGCCATGATCACTCCGTATTGCTAGGTGGCCCCGTGCACCAAGATCACGGTTTTATTCTACATTTAGAGAAAGGTGACTGGCGCTCAACCTTGTCCGTTACCGATGACATTCATGTCAGCACCTCCAAAGATATCTTAACGTCCTTGGCTCAAGGTAATGGACCTAAGCAATATAAAATAGCCCTAGGCTATGCGGGGTGGGAAGCAGGTCAGCTAGAACAAGAGTTGCTGGACAACGCATGGATAACCGTCGAAGCCACTGCGGACATCATTTTTAATACACCCGAAGATAAAATGTACCAAGCCGCCCTCAAGCTGCTTGGCATTGATGAAGGGTTTCTCAGCTCTGATGCAGGTCACGCATAATGGCACAAGTTTATGACCACTGGATGGCCTTTGATTTTGGCACCCAGCGTATTGGCATCGCCGTTGGCCAGCGCATAACAGGCAAAGCAACTCCAATTAACCCAATAAAAGCCCGCGATGGTATTCCCAACTGGGAACAGCTTGGAAAAATCATTGAAGAGTGGAAGCCACAAGCATTTTTAACAGGCCTACCGTTAAATATGGACGGCACACCCAGTGATCTAAGCCAACGAGCAAATAAGTTTGCCAATCGTTTAGAAGGCCGCTTTCATAAACCGTCCTTTACTCATGATGAACGACTCACCAGTTATGAAGCAAAAGGTATTGTCATCGAAATGGGCGGTAATCGCAATTTCGGTGAAAACTCGGTAGATGGCATCGCAGCTCAACTCATTTTAGAAAGCTTTCTCACTCAATATCAACCTGAGCAAAGCGAATAAGGATTTAGGAACATGATCACGTCCGCCTCCGAACTGCCCGACGCAGAAGTTTTATATCAGCAGCTGGCTTTAGATATTAAACAGTTCATTGTTGAAAAGAATTTACAGCAACCGCTTATCATTGGTATTCGTACTGGTGGTGTGTGGCTAGCACAGCGCTTGCAGCGTGCCTTGGAATTACCGGAACTCGGTATTTTAGACATCAGTTTTTATCGTGATGACTTTGACGAGCGCGGCTTAGTTACCCAAGCAAAAGGCTCAGAGCTGCCGGAGTCGATCGAAGACCGTGCCATTATTTTAGTCGATGATGTATTAATGAGTGGCCGTACGATTCGCGCAGCCATGAACGAGATTTTCGATTATGGCCGTCCGACCAGTATTCACCTAGCGTGTTTACTGGATATTGGCCAGCGTCAATTGCCTATTCAAGCGGATCTAGTGGGGGCAATACTAGACTTGAACGCGGGACAAAAAATAAAATTATCCGGGCCTAACCCATTAGCACTGACCCTTGACCGTTAGTCATTTCGCTTCAACGGAAGCTTTAGACATTATGAGTTATTAATTATGACCCGCTATTCCGATCCAACCCAAGTTCAGCTCACCGCCAGCGGCCGCCTAAAACACTTCTTAACGACAGAAGGTCTTAGCAAAGCACTTTTAACCGAGATTCTTGATCTTGCTAATTCTTTTATTAGCACTCAAGAGCGAGCGGTTAAAAAGGTTCCGCTATTACGCGGTAAAACCGTGGTTAATTTATTTTTTGAGAATTCGACTCGCACTCGCTCAACATTCGAACTCGCCGCTAAGCGCTTAAGTGCAGACATCCTCAATTTAGACATTGCGAACTCTGCGACCTCCAAGGGCGAGACATTAATGGATACCTTGTGGAACCTGGAAGCTATGTATAGCGACATGTTTGTCGTTCGTCATGCCGACAGTGGCGCGGCTCATTTCATTGCAGAGCAAGTAACCCCGGGCGTCGCTATTATTAATGCGGGTGATGGCCGACATGCTCATCCAACACAAGCCATGTTAGACATGCTGACCATTCGCCGTCATAAAGGCGCAATTGAAGGTCAGATCGTAGCGATTGTGGGTGACGTTCTTCATTCTCGTGTTGCACGCTCTCAGATTCATGCATTAAAAACGCTGGGCGCAAAAGAAATTAGAGTCATTGGGCCTGCGACCTTGGTACCCAAAGAAATGGCAGATCTTGGCGCCGATATCTATTTCGATATGGCACAGGGCCTAGCGGAGGTTGACGTTGTTATTATGCTGCGTTTACAAAAAGAACGTATGTCAGATGCATTGCTGCCTAGTGAAGGTGAATATTTCAAACTCTATGGCTTAACAGAAGCCAAATTGGCGCTTGCCAAGCCTGACGCCATCGTTATGCATCCAGGCCCTATCAATAGAGGTGTTGAAATTGACTCAGCCGTTGCTGATGGAGAGCAATCCGTCATTTTAAATCAAGTAAGCTATGGCATTGCCGTTCGAATGGCGGTAATGGCCATGGCCATGAGTGGTCAAGTAGAAGAGCAGCTAGTATTAGCAGGAAAGAAACCTAATAGCGACGATTCTCAACCTTCAACCTCAGGAGCCACAGCATGAGTAATTTAACCTTAACCCATGCTCAAGTGCTCGATCCAAGCCAAGAGCTCAATCAACTTAGCGATGTTGTCATCGAATACGGAATGATTGCAGCCATTACGGCTGCCGGTGAATCGACAACGACCAATCCAGTATTCAATGCAGAGCATTCATTATTAATACCCGGGCTTATTGACCTCAGCGCTCATATTAACAATGTCGCCAGTGAAACCTTGGCCGCCGCGAAGGGAGGGATCACCCACTTTTGCGCTCAACCAAATAGTAAGCCACTTATCGATACACCCGCCAATGTAAGCTTGTTACAACAAGCATCGGCAAAAGCAAATAGCAGTCGATTGTTACCGATTGGAGCGTTGACTAAACATTTAGCCGGTGATCAGCTAGCAAACATGCATAGCCTTAAACAAGCAGGCTGTATTGCACTGTCTAACGCCCGCGCTCCCATTAAGAATGCCTTAGTTTTACGCCGCATCATGGAATACGCCACCACACACGACATGCTCATTATGCTAACGGCAGAAGATTGTGCGCTAAGCTCGAATGGGAAAATGCATGAAGGTCCTACGGCAAATCGTCTTGGTCTAACAGGTATCGCCGAAGTGGCCGAAACGACTGCCCTCGCACAACAGCTCCTGTTGATCGAACTTACCGGCTGTCGAACGCATTTTAGCCAACTTAGCTGTGGCCGCTCGGTATCGATGATTCGTGATGCGCAAAAACAAGGCTTGCCCGTCAGTGCCGATGTTGCCATTGCAAATCTTATGTTTACAGATGAAGATGTTAACGGTTTTGATAGCACGTTTTACGTTCAGCCACCCTTGCGCAGTGAACAGGATAGAAAGGCATTATTAGCCGGCGTAAATGACGGCACATTGGCAATTTGCTCAAATCATCAAGCCCAAGATATTGCAGCAAAGAAGGCACCCTTTGCAGCCGCAGAAGCGGGAATGAGCATTTTGGATACATGGTTATCCATGATGCTGACATTAGTTGATAAGAAAGAATTAGAATTAAGCGCAGTTGTTAATGCGAGCTCAATTTTACCTGCTAAAATTTTAGGGATAAAAGCAGGCCTACAATTAAAGCAGTTAGCTAATTTAGTCGTCGTTAAGCAAGATGCTGAAGTTCACTATTGCACAGCATCAATAGCGTCAGAAGGAAAAAACAGTCCTATATTGGGCGTCGCATTAAAGGGGAAAGTAAAACTTACCTTGAGTGCTGGGCGCGAAGTTTACAGAGCATAGCGTGCGCTAAAATAAAGAAGCTTACTTAAACGTAAGCTGCTTTTTTTGCCAGCGATCAAATAATTCATCCGCAGGTATCGGCTTGCAATATAAATACCCCTGGGCAAAATCACAGCCTTGGCCTTGCAAAAAGGCTTGATGTTCTATCGTTTCAACCCCCTCTGCTAACACACCAATATCAAGCTGCTGAGCCATCGCAATGATAGCACTTACAATTGCCTTATCACTCGCATCGGTGGTTATGTCGCGTATAAAGGATTGATCAATTTTTAATATATCGATCGGGAATTGCTTTAAATAACTTAACGATGAATAACCGGTACCGAAGTCATCAATCGCCAGTATAATGCCAAGGTCACGCATACTATTGAGAATGCTCAGAGTCTCGTTAACATCGTCAATCAAAATACTCTCCGTCAGTTCTAAAACAAACAATTTCGCGGGAAAGTTGTATTTTTCTAAAGACTGGCGAATCACGTCGATTAAATGTTTACCATGACGAAACTGGAACGCTGAAACATTAATGGCAACCTGGATCTGAGGAAAGCCTTTTTCTTGCAAAACCTTCATATCGCGACATGCGGCCTCAATAACCCAATCACCTATTTGAGCGATAAGCCCAGTATCTTCCGCCAGAGTAATGAATTCTGCTGGAGGAATCATGCCTTGCTCTGGATCGAACCAGCGAATTAACGCTTCTGTACCAATAAGTTCTCCCGTTATCAAATCGATTTGCGGTTGATAAAACAGTTGGAAATGATCTTCTTCAAGGGCATTACGTAATTTATTTTCAAGCAACAAGCGATGATGAGCTTGCTTGTTCATTGATGGCATAAAAAACTGGAAATTGTTTTTTCCTGCTTCTTTCGCGTAATACATCGCCATGTCCGCATTACGCAACAATTCATCATGGTTTTTAGCATCATTTGGATAAACAGCAATCCCGATACTGGTGCCAATCACGACTTGATGTCCCGATAAATTAATCGGATGAGAAACTTTTTCTAAAATCGTCGTCGCAATATCTGCTATTTTCTCAATCTGTTTAATACCCGACAAAATAATAGTAAATTCATCCCCACCTTGGCGAGAGACCGTGTCCTCACTGCGAATTTGCGCCTGAAATATTTGCGCGACATACTTTAATAAATCATCCCCATAGTTATGCCCGAGAGAATCATTTACCCTTTTAAAATTATCTAAATCAAAGACCATCACCGCGACCATTTCCTCTGGATGACGCTGAGCATGCTCCAAAGCTTGCTGCAATCGGTCGGATAATAAGCGACGGTTGGGTAAATTGGTAAGCGGGTCATAGAACGCCAGCTGCTCAATAGTCTGCTGAGCATCATGTAAATCGGTATTATCTTCTGAGGTTGAGGCATAATGAGTAATCTCCCCTTCGTCGTTTTTAATCGGAATAATTGACTGTAAGGCCCAATATAAAGATCCATTTTTACGTTGATTACGAACCTGCCCGCTCCATTCACGCCCCGCTTTAAGCGTATGACTAATATCGCTATAAGTATCACTGCTCGCATACTGACTGTGCAAAATGGCAGGTGTCTTATTAATTAACTCTTGCTGAAGATAGCCTGTTAGTAAAGTAAACGCTTTATTGGCATACTCGATTTTAAAATTGATGTCCGTGATTAAAATGGCATGGGCATTTTGCTCAACAACTTGCGATAGCTGATGGATTTTTGCTTCGACTTGCTCCCGCTTCTGACGCTCTTGTAAACGTAACATCGCAGTACTAATGTCACGACCAAGGGAATCTAATAGAGATAACATTTTCTCGTCAAAAGCATCGGGAAGTTCAGAATAAATAGCGTAAATCCCCACCACTTTATGATTAATACATAAAGGGACCGCGGCTAACGCTTCATAACCACGCTGTTCAGCAGCCTCACGCCAAGGGCCAAAGTCGGGATCTAACTTAGTATTATTAACGCACCGCACCTGATTAAATTTCGCCGCTTGTCCAACTGGACCGCGAGCAAGGGCTGAATCATCGACCCTCATTTCCATTGTCTTTAAATAACCCGTCTCATCTCCCGCATGTACCTGAGGCTTAATAGTTTTATTATTGACCAAGCCAATCCACGACATTTTAAAACCACCGTAACGCACAGCAATATTGCAAATATCGGTAAACATCATGTGGCGCGAGCTCGCATCCGCTATCGCTTTATTGGTATGACTCAGTACGGTATATAAGCGATTAAAAATCTCTGAGCGTGCTTGAGCGTCTTTTGCCACCGTAATATTTCTACGGACATGAACCATCGCTAAAGATTTTTCCCCATGCTTTAAGGGAGAAAGTATGACTTCATACCACTGCTGTTGGCGATCAATCAAAAACTCACAGCGCGCTAATGACTCCCCAGTAAGAATACAGCGGCATATTGGGCAGTCCTGCTCGTTAACTTTTGGATCATGCTGCAATTCATGGCATCGACGGCCGATGGCATTCGTTTGATCACCCAAATTGCGACGAACAGCTTCATTAATTTGGCGAACATACCCCTCTCGATCGACCACAATAGTTTCATCGGGCACTGCATCGTAAGTATTCGCATCCCGCGCAAGGCTCAGAAATGGTTGTCGTAAACTTGATTCAATCAACACCACATAGATTGCCCAATATGACAGTAGTTTTAGCATGTGCCCAAGAATGATCATCGAATCACTAAGTTCGTGGTATAGCGTCAACGAGTACTCAGCGAAAATAGTTAAGATGATCGAAATATTAATAAGAATTAGATTATTCATTTCTATGTCTTTTCTGGCTCGCCAAAAAGTAAACAAAGCACACAGTAACAATATAATGATGATGTATTCGAGAATAACTTTAGTGAATGTTAACCCTTTACCTTCAATATAAAAGACAGGTAACCAATTCTGCAGAATGGCGACACACAGCAAAAGCGTTATAATGGATAAAATAATAATAATATTTCGCGGTCGAAAATCTGCATTAATAAACAAAGGCGCAACTAATAATAAACACGCCTCAAAAAACCGAGCCATAATCCAAAATTGTAAACTCACATTTCCGGTATTATTATCGAGTAAAGACAAACCTCTAAAAGTAATCATATGGGCAAGATCAAGCCCGCCAATAAAGAAATAGCCACAGCCCAATAGTAATAAAAATTGATTTTTTGCCAGCGCGTAAGTATGCCACGCAACAATCGCACTAATAAAAGCGACTATAACGGCAAAGAGTTCGACTAAGCTGTGAAAAAGCAAAAAATGGCTTTGACTCAGAGGGATAAGCATTAACACAGTAAAAGTAGGCAGCCACCAATATTGTGAATAGCCGCGGGCTACGTTTGTTAGTATTTTCTGTGATGACCTCACTCTACTTCCTACTCATATTAAATTGCGTACTTGTTATTTAAAGGTTTTTTGCTTCCGGTAAATACAAGGGCTATATCGCAAAACTCGTCAATATGACTAATCCTGTAATGTCAGGCCTTTAGAAGCCGCATCGAGCTGATCTGAATCAGTTTCTGACCCTAGTTTAATCATTAAGCGCAGGTCATTGGGGGAATCTGCGTGAGAAATTGCATCTTCGTAAGTAAGTTCACCGGACTCGTATAAGGAATACAACGCCTGGTCGAACGTCTGCATCCCCTCATCATTGTGACGACTCATTAAGCCTTTTAGCTCATGTACCTCACCTTTGCGAATCATATCGGATACCAAAGGTGTATTAACTAATACCTCGACCACCGCTCTTCTGCTCTTGCCGTCTGGCGTAGGTATTAACTGCTGCGCCACAATCGCGCGCAAGTTAAGCGACAAGTCCATCCAAATTTGCTGATGGCGCTCTGGTGGAAAAAAATGCAATACACGATCCAAAGCCTGATTAGCGTTATTCGCATGCAATGTCGCTAACGCTAGGTGACCCGTTTCAGCAAAAGTAATCGCGTGGGACATGACGTCAGAACTGCGAACTTCGCCAATCATAATGACATCCGGAGCCTGGCGCAGTGCATTTTTCAAACCAATTTCAAAGCTTTCTGTATCCAACCCCACTTCGCGCTGAGTAACAATACAACCTTGATGCTGATGAATAAATTCAATAGGGTCTTCAACGCTGAGAATATGACCTTTACTATTGCCATTGCGGTGACCAATCATCGCCGCCAGAGATGTCGATTTACCCGCACCCGTCGCACCGACAAATAAAATCAAACCCCGTTTAGCCATGGCTAAATCTTTAACCACATCCGGCAGGCCCAACTCATCGACGGATGGAATGGTGGTTTCAATGCGGCGCAATACCATGCCAATAACATTGCGTTGATAAAAAGCGCTGGCACGAAAACGTCCGATTCCCGTGGCATTAATCGCAAAGTTACACTCTTTGTGCTCTTCAAACTCATTACGCTGACGCTGGTTCATTAAACCTAATACGATCTCTCGGCTTTGCTCAGCGGCTAATGGGCTTTTAGTGAGAGGCATAAGACGACCATTCACTTTAATTGACGCTGGTACTCCCGCGGTAATAAATAAGTCAGAGGCTTTTTTTTCCACCATGACCCGCAAGAATTTTTCCATCGACATGAGCTATAACTCCAAGGGTATTAAATATCTAAAATCACGAACCACTAAAAGGCTTATTAATAATGATTAAAAATTTTCGGGCATCTTCGCTTTATCACGAGCAACTTCACGAGAAATCAAGCCTTTACTCAGCATGGTCTGCAAACATTGATCCATCGTTTGCATGCCTAAAGAACCCCCAGTTTGAATGGCAGAATACATCTGTGCAATTTTAGCTTCACGAATAAGATTACGAATCGCAGGGGTGCCAATCATAATCTCGTGAGCGGCAATTCGACCACCACCAATTTTCTTCAATAGCGTTTGTGAGACGACCCCTTGTAGGGATTCTGATAACATTGAACGTACCATTGATTTTTCTTCTGCAGGAAATACATCGACAATGCGGTCAATGGTTTTGGCAGCTGAGCTCGTGTGCAAGGTGCCAAAGACTACGTGACCGGTTTCTGCGGCCGATAATGCTAAACGAATCGTTTCTAAATCTCGTAACTCGCCCACAAGAATTACATCAGGATCTTCACGCAAAGCGGAGCGCAAAGCTTCGTTAAAGCCAAGCGTATCTCGATGTACCTCTCGCTGGTTGATCAGGCTTTTCTTCGATTCATGTACGAATTCGATGGGGTCTTCTACCGTTAAAATATGATCATATTTGGTATCGTTAATATAATCGACCATCGCAGCAAGTGTGGTTGATTTACCCGAACCCGTTGGCCCTGTTACTAGCACAAGACCTCGAGGAGTCATGGCCAAATCTTTGAAAATCTGACCCATACCCAAATCATCCATACTCAAGATCTTTGACGGGATCGTGCGGAACACGGCACCTGCGCCGCGGTTATGATTAAAGGCATTAACACGGAAGCGGGCGACACCGGGGACCTCGAACGAAAAATCAGTCTCTAAAAACTCTTCAAAATCCTTACGCTGCTTATCATTCATGATTTCATAAACCAAAGAATGCACTTCTTTATGATCCAGTGCGGGTAAGTTAATACGACGAACATCGCCATCAACTCGAATCATAGGCGGCATCTCAGCGGATAAGTGAAGATCAGAAGCGCCTTGCTTCGCACTAAATGCCAATAACTCAGTAATATCCATACTTGTTCCTCAACCTAGACGGGGATTTCGCTTATACTATTTATGTCGATTATTATGGACAGCTAAAGTTCAGTATAGAGAACGATCCGCTACTGTAACTAATATCAATTTACTAATCCTAAAGCAGTTATTAAGAATGTCTACATTAGAGCAACGATATCAAGCCGTTACCGCCCATATTTACTCGGCTTGTGAACAAGAACACCGTTCTAAGGACGAGGTACTTCTGCTCGCCGTCAGTAAAACGAAGCCCGCTCACATGGTGGAAACACTCTACCAACTTGGGCAACGCGCTTTTGGTGAAAATTATCTGCAAGATGCTGTAGAAAAAATAACCAAACTGGCACATTTAAGTGATATAGAATGGCATTTTATTGGCCCTATTCAATCAAATAAAACCCGTGTTATCGCCGAGCACTTTCAATGGGTTGAAACATTAGACAGAGAAAAGATCGCTCAGCGCTTAAACGATCATCGCCCTAAGACACTTGCCCCCTTAAAAGTGTTAATTCAGGTCAATATCAGTCGTGAAAATCAAAAAAGTGGCATTGCACCTGAGCAGGTTGACGTTTTTGCCCAATTCATTGAGCAATTACCACATTTATCATTACAGGGGTTGATGTGTATTCCCGCAGCAACCGATGATGAGAGCCTACTCGCGGCACAATTTGATGAAATGCAGCAGCTATTAAAACAACTCACTAACAATCATCCACAATGCACAGTATTATCCATGGGTATGTCGAATGACTTAGCCTTAGCAATACAACACGGCAGCAGCCAGGTTAGAATTGGTACCGATATTTTTGGCAGCCGTGATTAGTTTAATAGAAAGCATGATTGGCACATTTTTAAAAAGATCAAAGGAATTTCCATGAGCAATATTTGTTTTATCGGTGGTGGCAATATGGCCACCAGCCTCATTGGAGGTTTAATCGCCCAAGGTCATGCAGCAGATTCAATTGTTGTCAATGATCCTAATGAATCTCAACGCGACCGGTTAACAACACAATACGGTATTAAGACGTTTGCTGACTGTGGCCCTGCACTGGTTAATGCCGATATTGTTTTATTAGCCGTCAAGCCTCAAGTAATGAAAGTAGTCGCTCTGAATATTGCGTCTGCTATACCGGCTGATGCTAAACAACCGCTGTTTGTTTCCATCGCGGCAGGCATCAATCTATTTTCCCTGCAATCTTGGTTAGGAGAACAGCAAGCAATTGTGCGCTGCATGCCGAATACACCCTCTCTCATTCAATTAGGCGCCAGTGGTTTATTCGCCAATGAACACACCCGTATTTCGCAAAAGAACCTAGCAGAAACCGTCTTAAAAGCCGCGGGCATTGTGCAGTGGGTTCAAAGTGAAGCTGAAATCGACGCGGTGACCGCTGTTTCTGGCAGTGGCCCTGCTTATTATTTTTTATTAATGGAAGCCATGATCGATGCAGGGGTTGAGCTAGGCTTAAGCCGTGATACCGCCAGCGAACTGACCCTGCAAACCGCCCTTGGCGCCGCTAACATGGCAAAAGAAAGCGATGTTGATGTTGCTGAATTACGTCGTCGCGTTTCTTCTCCCGGTGGAACCACAGAACAAGCGATTAATACCTTTGAAAGTGCTCACTTACGCGATATCGTGAAAGCCGCGATGGGTGCTGCCCATCGTCGCTCAGGTGAACTGGCTAAATTGTTAGGCGAAGAAGAAACATAATACTGAGGGGGCGAAACCACTCAGTCAATAATTGTATAAATAAGCATAGAATCATGATGAAGGGTAGAAAGTCACCCCCGTCGGATCTATTTTAGTATTAATAATTTCAATACCTTTTCGGAGATATAAATGTCCTCTCTTACCCAAGTGGGCTTGTTACTAATCAATACCCTAGTTGGCCTCTATCTTATGCTCGTGGTAATGCGTTTCTTACTGCAACTCGTGCGTGCGGACTTCTACAATCCTATTTCTCAATTTATTGTGAAAGCGACCAATCTCCCCTTAATTCCGTTGCGTAAAGTCATCCCCGGTATTGGTGGCATAGATGTCGCATCGATTGTATTGGCCTTATTAGTACAGGCCGTCGCGATTGTATTAATTTTGCTATTAAATGGTATCCAACCGCCTCCCCTGCAAGTAGTGATATGGTCCGCTATTGGGATTTTAAGCCTGTTATTGAAAGTGTATTTTTGGGGATTATTAATTACCGTGATCGCGTCTTGGGTAGCACCCAATTCTTACAACCCTGTCCTTATATTGATTAATCAAATTCTTGAACCTGCGATGAAACCCATTCGCAAAATAATGCCTGACTTAGGCGGCATTGATATTTCACCCATTATCATGTTTTTGTTAATTCAGGTATTAGAAATATTATTAGTCAAAAGCTTGGCTCAAGTGAGCGGAATGCCCGCTGGCTTAGTCATGGGTGTATAACATTAGGTAATACCACTTCCTGAAGTTTGGGTAGTCAATTTAAAAGTAGAGGGTTCAGGAGCAGATTGCTCCTGAACTTATCCCCATTTGTCGTTATAACCCCCTCTATTTAAGCTGTCTTAACAATCTCTAATTAATAATAGTGATTTGAGCAGCAATCGTATTTTTTAGGACAACGAGTAATCATGCCAGTAAATATTCCAGCCGATAGTGTCGGTATCATAAGCCCGAAAATTCAGCGCTTTGATGAACCGTTAAGACTACGCAGCGGCCGAATTATTGAGTCTTACGAGCTGATTTACGAGACTTACGGTGAACTTAATGCCGATGCCAGCAACGCTATTCTGATTTGTCATGCATTAAGTGGTGATCATCATGCCGCGGGGTATCACAGCATGGAAGATAAGCGCCCAGGCTGGTGGGACAGCGCCATTGGCTCAGGTAAAACCATCGATACGGACAAGTTTTTTGTTGTTTGTCTGAATAACCTTGGCGGCTGCTCTGGCTCCACTGGGCCAACCAGTACCAACCCAGAAACCGGTAAGGCTTTCGGCCCAGACTTCCCGATTGTCGCCGTTCGTGACTGGGTGCGTAGTCAAAAACGCTTGGCAGACTTCCTCAACATTCAGCAATGGGCCGGCGTTGTGGGTGGGTCCCTCGGCGGTATGCAAGTTCTGCGATGGTCAATTCAGTACCCAGAACGTTTACGCCATGCGTTGGTCATCGCCTCGGCGCCTAAACTTTCAGCACAAAACATTGCCTTCAACGAAGTGGCCCGCCAAGCCATCAGCAAAGATCCTGATTTTCATAAGGGTCGCTACATGGACCATGGTGTGGTGCCCAAAGCAGGGTTATCTCAAGCACGTATGCTTGGGCATTTAACCTATATGTCAGGGGATGCCATGAAAACCAAGTTCGGTCGCGATTTGAAAGCTGATGAACTCAGCTTCAGCTTTACACCAGAATTCCAAGTCGAGAGCTACTTGCATTATCAAGGGCAAAAATTCAGCACTCAGTTTGATGCCAATACCTACATGCTGATGACCAAAGCACTGGATTATTTTGATCCTACCGTTGATCACGATGGCGATTTGGTAAAATGCTTAAGCCAAGCTAAATGTAATTTCTTTGTCGTGTCTTTCTCCACGGATTGGCGCTTTGCGCCCGATCGTTCTGAAGAAATCGTCAACGCTCTGATACAAGCGAATAAGAACGTGAGCTATGCGTGTATAGAATCTGAAAATGGCCACGATGCTTTTTTATTGCCTATTCCACGCTATCTCGAAGTGTTCGCTGCCTACATGGAAAGAGTTGAGGGTGATATTCCTGTTAGCGCGACACCGGCAATAACACGTGACGGATCCAGTACCGCAGCAGGAGAACAGTCATGAGCCAAGCATTACATAATTTACGCCCCGATTTAACGATTATCCAGCATTGGGTTAAGCCCAATAGCCAAGTGCTCGACCTAGGGTGTGGTAAGGGCGAACTGCTAAGCTTTCTAAAAGCAGAAAAAGGCGTACGCGGTTACGGATTAGAAATTTCCCCAGAGAAAATTACTCATTGCATAAAAAATGGCATCAATGTGATCGAACAAAATTTAGATGCGGGCTTAGGAAATTTTAAAGACAATAGCATCGATACGGTCATCATGGCACAAGCATTACAGGCCGTGCAAAGCCCCGATATATTAGTCGATGAAATGTTACGCATCGGCAATCAAGCCATCGTTACATTTCCTAATTTTGGTTATTGGCGAACACGCCTATACTTATTATTGAAGGGTCGCATGCCGATGTCAGAATCGCTACCTTATAACTGGTACGATACTCCCAATATCCACCTGTGTACTTTTAAAGACTTTGAACAACTCTGCCGCAGTAAGGGCATTCGCATACTGAATAAAACAGTTGTTGATGACCAACATAACGAACGCTGGCGTATTGGCCTATGGCCTGCCATGCTCGGTGAAACTGCGGTTTATCATATCAGCCGATAGGAGGCTTTATTATGTTTACGTTTAAAATTAATTCCTTATTCACCCGCTTTTTCACTATGTTTGCAGTCCTGTTATTAGGCTTGGTGTCTGCGAGTGCTAACGCAGAACAAAAATTAGTCTTTGGCGAATATGAAGTTCACTACATGGGATTAAGTAGCAGCTTTTTAACCCCCGAAGTGGCTAAACTTTATGATATCCCTCGGTCTGGCTCATTGGGCTTTTTGAATATTGCCGTGCTGCAACAGTCTAAAGATGAACAAGTCCCAAGCGCTGTCGATGTCCAATTAACCGGCACTATTCGCAATCTCATTGGTCAGACCCGTGAGTTAGAGTTCCGCCGAATTAGTGACGGCAAGGCCATTTATTACATCAGCACGTTCCGTTTTGATGATGGTGACATGTATAACTTCGACCTCGATGCAGTGCCGAGCAATGCCAAACAAAAGAATTTCGACGTAAAATTCAGCCAGCGTTTCTACGACGAATAATAACGCCTCAAATAAAGACTGAAGAAAAATATGATTGAAAAACTTGTATTAGCCAGTGGCAACCTAGGAAAGCTGCGTGAGTTCTCGCAGCTTTTTGCTGACAAAAATATTCAAGTAATTCCTCAATACGAGTTTGCAACCATCGAAGCGGAAGAAACTGGCGGTAGTTTTGTTGAAAATGCCATTCTAAAAGCGCGTAATGCCTGCAAATTTTCAGGTTTGCCTTCATTGGCTGATGACTCAGGTTTGGAAGTCGATGCTCTTAACGGCGCACCGGGTATTTATAGCGCGCGCTATGCCACAGATGAGAATGGCCAGACCAGTGATGAAGCAAATTACCTTAAATTATTAGATGCTCTGAAAGGTATTCCCGCCGCACAGCGTACGGCTCGTTTTCAGTGTGTATTGGTTTATATGCGTCACGAAAACGACCCGACACCGCAAGTATTCCAAGGCAGTTGGGAAGGTCAGATTTTAACCGAAGCCAGTGGTATCGAAGGCTTTGGTTATGATCCCGTATTTTTAGTACCGAGCGAAGGCTGCAGCTCTGCCGAACTCAGCAAAGATAAAAAGAATACTTTGAGCCATCGCGGCCAAGCTATTCAAGAATTGCTGAGAAACTGGCGTCCCTAATGTCTAAAATGAGCTACAGTAACTCAAACTTATAACCGACCCCGTAAACGGAGTGGATAATGTCACTTTCGGGGCACTTCTCATGAATGCGCTTTCTCAACTTACGAATATGGCTATCGATGGTGCGGTCACTCACTACTCGGTGATCTTGATAACCACCATCCATCAATTGCTGGCGACTGAAAATACGTCCGGGTTCTTTGGCTAAAATAACCAATATTTGAAATTCAACCGCGGTTAGCTCTAATGTATTACCGTTTAATATCGCTTTATATTTTTCTTCTTCTAATACTAAGCCCGCGATGAGCTCGGCGGCAAGCTGACTATTGTTGGCCTGCGCATTTGCCTGCTGCTGAACTAACCTACACCGTCGCAGAATAGCTTTCACTCGAGCCACCACTTCTCTAGGGCTATAAGGTTTGCATAGATAATCATCGGCTCCCAGCTCTAAGCCAATTAGACGATCTATTTCTTCTACTTTCGCCGTCGCTATTAATATCGGTAAGGTTGAAAACTGACGCACCGCTTTACAAATTTCCATACCATCAAGATTAGGTAGCATGAGATCTAAAATAATGAAATCAATCTCTTGATGGTGCTGTGTAATCCAAGCCAGTGCTTGCTGGCCGTCAGCGATAACCTGGGTATCAAAACCACTTTGTTGTAAATAATCCACCAGCAACTGGGCTAGCTTAGGCTCATCTTCCACAATTAAAATGGTGCCTGCCATGTCAGTTTCTCTCCTATTTTATAAAGCGATACATCACCGGTAATTATTCCACTAAGCGAGGTAAGCATAGGGTCATTCTTATACCCCCTAAATCCGACACACTCGCGCTTAATTCCCCACCATGACTTTGTGCTATTTTTCTACAAATCGCTAACCCTAAACCAGAACCACCGGTCTTGCGATTACGAGATTGCTCCGCACGATACAAGTGATCAAATATTTTATCCAATTCACGTTCTTTCACACTAGGGGCGGAATCAGTAAGAGTGAATATGACCACCTCACTTTTAACGCTTAAATCGGCGATAATAGTGCCCGGAGCCTGAGTATATTTAAGGCTATTATTCATCAGATTATGAAGCAACTGTGATAAGCGGCTAGCATCACCACTGACTAGAACATCTTCATCCTGCGCTTCGACATAATAATTAAACTTAAAATCAAGCCCGGCCTTATCTATTAAGGGCTGGAAGCGCTCTAAATCATCTTCGACCAAGGCACCAAAATCTAATGTCTGTTTTTGATAGCTCATCTGCGCAACCTCGTCATCCCCTAACGCACTACTGGTCAGTTGATATAAGTCTTCGACTAGGCGTTGCAAATGCAATGCTTCTTGATGAGCCGACGCCACATTGTCTTTGCTGAGTTCACGAATACCGTCGAGCATCGCTTCTAACTCGCCGCGCATAACGGCTAACGGCGTGCGTAATTCATGAGAGATATTAGCGAGCCACGTTTTACGGCTGTTATCAACGTCTTCTAACTGTTGCGCTAGCAGATTAATATCTTTTGCGACTCGACCAATTTCGTCATTATTGACCGTATTAATGCGCTGAGAGAAATCACCTTTTGCCAAGGTATGAATAGCGCCCACAATCGGTCGCAAAGGTCGTAATAACAAACGCGAAAAAGGGATTGCCAGTGATGCCGACAATAGAATCATCAGAGCAGCAATCCACCACAGGTTACTGCTTAATTGAGCGGATAAATCTAAGTTATAATCATCCATTAAGCGATCACGATTAGCATACGCAATATAGCCGATGAGTGTATTGTCGACGGCATATAACGGCCGATATTGGCGATGGTCAGGCTGAGCTAAGAAGCCCACAATGCGCTCTTTATTAACATTCAATAACGCTAATGGCTGTTTATGTTCTGGGCCCTCATCTCTTGGCTCTCGATTTAGTGGCGGCCTATTTGGCGGCCTATCGTTCTGATCTCTATTGCTAGGATGCTTAGGGCGCTTGTGATGTGGAGGTCTATTTTCTGAGAATCTATTTTCTGAGAATCTATCGTGTGAAAAATGCTCTCTCACAGGTCTTCTACTTCTTTGAGCGCTGTCGCGTCCCTCATTCTGAGCTCGCTGCAGGGCCCTTGGATCAATATCGATGCCGGCGTTCTGCTGCAGTTGCAACCAGCTATAGTGCGAGGTGATGAGAGCCTGCCAATGGCCGTGCTGCTGATAATGACGTTCAAGTGACTCTGACAAGCTATTATATTGCTGCACGGCACGCTTATTCACATGCTCTAAAAAACCACGATCAAAACTCCACTGCGCTAATAGCAGCATGGCCGTCACTAATATTAGCGAGGCAAATAAGGTAATCGCAAATAACTTGTATTGAACTCGCACAATAGCGCCCTATAACAATTGATCTTCTTACTATACGAGAAGCCCATCACATTTACTGCCCTCTAAAGAGCCAATAGCCCAACTTACACATTGCCTGCACATTTACGCCATTCGGTTTGCACATTCATTCCCTATTCTAAGACTCAAGTAAAAAAAATAAGATCACAAGCCAAGCAGAACGGAGATTCTTATGACACCGCCAACGATTATTCATCGCGTTAAAAAATCAAAAGAAATAGTATTAAAGACAAGTCTTGGTCTAGTGATGGTCATGAGTTTAAGTGCTTGTAATATTGAGTCCAAAAAAGATGCACCCACCTCAGAAACCACCCTGCTAGATAGTCAACTAAGCCAGATAATTACTCAGCTGAATCTGAACCAACATCCGCAGCGAGACCTGCCCACTATCAGCCAAGCCTTACCGCAATTAGGTAAAAAATTGTTCTTCAGCAAAAGCCTGGGCGGAGACTTCGATAGTGCCTGTGTAACCTGTCACCACCCCGCATTAGGCGGCGCAGATCAGCTATCTCTGTCAGTTGGTGTTGATGCTAAAAATCCTGACTTATTAGGCCGCGGCCGTGTGCATAATAATGGCCTACCCGAAGTCCCTAGAAATGCCCCCACCGTATTTAATATTGGTCTTTGGGATCGGGGTTTATTCCATGATTCTCGGGTTGAATCACTCAATTTCGTCGCCGGTACCAATGGCAGTAATGGCAATATCCGCACACCGGACTCTGTCGTTAATACCGCCGATGTCAACGCTGGGCAAAATATGGTGGCCGCACAAGCTCGCTTCCCAGTAACCTCGGCAGAGGAAATGCGCGGATCAAGTTTTGAGTCTGGGAATAGTAATGAAGATGTCCGTAACCACCTCGCTGCTCGCATTGGTGATTACGGCGCAGGCGCAGGAGAGCTAGGCACGAATGACTGGTTAGTTGAATTTCAGCAGGCTTTTGCCCGTAACGATTCTGCCGAGAACTTAATCAGCTTCAATAATATTGCTCACGCCATCGGCGAATATGAGCGCTCAATGCAGTTCGCTAATCATCCTTGGCAGAACTATATGGATGGCGAACTTGTCGCAATCACAGAGCAACAAAAAGAAGGGGCTGTTTTATTCTTCAGTACACCTGAAGACGGCGGTGCTGGCTGTGTAGCTTGCCACAGCGGACAACTGTTCAGTGACGAACAACATCACGCAGTCGCTTTCCCACAAATAGGTCCGGGCAAAGGTGATGGCATTAATGGCTCAGCAGGTGACGATGACTTCGGTCGGGCTCGTGAAACGGGCAATGACAACGACCGTTATCATTTCAGGACGGCATCATTATTAAACCTAAAAGTCAGTGCGCCTTACGGTCATTCCGGCAGCTTTCAATCATTAGAACGAGTCGTGCGCCACTACATTAACCCTGAAGGTTCCGTGCAAAACTATTTCAATCGTAATGAACTGTGCCAGCTTGAACAATTTGAAAACCTGATTGAGGGTGGAACGACTACCTGTGCAAACTTATATCCCAATGCTGAAACCAATAGCCTACTGGCGGTAGCGACGCTAAACCAAGCGCAGCAAGCACGCACGAGTCTCTTGCCGCGCATTGAACTTAACGATGGGGAAGTCAATCAGCTGGTGAGTTTTTTACAGGCATTAACCGACCCCTGCGTAGAAAGCAGTGCTTGCTTAAGCGATTGGATTCCCGCAGCCAATGACGCACCGGATAACCACCAGCTCAATGCGATTGATCAAGATGGCCATCGTTTTTATTAAGCTTTAAGCTAATAACGCCTGCTTTTCTTTTTCCGATAAAAAACTGCTGTTAATACTATTGCGGGCAAGCTGCAACGCTTGTGCTTCACTCATGTGCAAGTGTTTAGCAAGGGCCTTAAAGTTTTCTAGCAAGTAACCGCCAAAAAAAGAAGGATCGTCAGAATTAACCGTCACGTTTAAGCCAAATTCCAATAACCTTAAAATATTATGGTCACTCATTTGCCCAAAGACTTTTAAGCGCACATTGGATAGTGGACAAACCGTTAGCGGAACTTGGCTTGACGCCAAACGCTGCATCAAGGTTTGATCTTCACTGCAACGAACCCCATGATCGATGCGATCGACATGAAGGATGTCCAATGCTTGGACAATATACTCCGGAGGTCCTTCCTCGCCGGCGTGTGCCACGGCTTTTAAACCTAACGCCTTTGCCATTTTAAACACGTGTTCAAATTTTTCTGGCGGATGGCCTAACTCAGATGAATCCAAACCGACTGCAGTAAGATCCCCTAAAAAAGGTTTAGCGTGTTCTAAGCATTCTATCGCATCATCTTCACTTAAGTGACGTAAAAAACACAAAATTAACCTACTGCTGATGCCTAGCTTTATCTGGCCATCTTTTAATGCGCGAGAAATCCCATTAATCACAACACCCATTTCAATGCCCCGCTGGGTATGAGTTTGTGGATCAAAAAATGGCTCGGTATGAACAACGCCATCGGCCTGGCAGTTTAGAAGATAGGCCCACGTTAAGTCGTAAAAATCTTGCTCAGTGCGCAGTACATCTGCGCATCGATAATAAATATCTAAGAACGACTGCAAGTTATCGAAATCATACGCTTTTTTTACTTCTTCCACGCTGGCATACGGTAGCTCGATGTTATTGCGTTCGGCCAGCTTGAACATTAATTCAGGCTCAAGTGACCCCTCAATATGCAGGTGTAATTCAGCCTTGGGCAGCGCGCGTAAAAACACATCACTGGCGACTGTATTGGGGGAATGGGACATAACAACTCCTACTTAGCGATGATGACAAAGGGACAATAAACAAACACGCCATCAACTGTAACAGATGCTCAAAGCTCACGACCACCCATGAAAAGAATGCATAAATCCGCACCGTTATTCAAAGAGTAAAGATTTATATCTATTTATTGCCGTTTTGTGCTCTAAGACTAGGCAATCGCTTGACTTAGGGCAAAACGAGCAATGGCTCTAGAACCCACTATGCTGTAAGCTGCAGCACCGCTAAAACAAGTGAGATATCTATGAGCTTTGCCTCTTTGGGGCTTTCCCCTGCCATTCTTGAAGCCGTAGCCGAACAGGGCTATACAATACCGTCACCGATTCAGGCTGCAGCTATCCCTGCCATCTTGGAAGGTAACGACATAATGGCAGCCGCACAAACGGGTACAGGCAAGACCGCAGGTTTCACGCTACCAATTTTAGAGATGCTTGCCAAAGGTCCGCGAGTACAAAACAATCAAGTACGCGCGTTGGTTTTAACACCGACTCGTGAACTAGCCGCGCAAGTTGCAGATAACGTTGATAAGTATTCAAAAAATACTCACCTAACATCTTGTGTCATTTTTGGGGGTGTAAAAGCCAATCCACAGATGATGCGCATGCGCAAAGGGGCCGATGTTTTAGTTGCCACCCCTGGCCGCTTATTAGATTTAATGAATCAAGGTGCGATCAAGTTCGCACAGTTAGAGTTTTTAGTGTTAGATGAAGCCGACCGCATGCTGGACATGGGCTTTATTCACGACATTAAAAAAATCTTAAAAGTACTGCCTAAAAAACGTCAGAACTTATTGTTCTCAGCCACCTTCTCTAATGATATCCGTTCATTGGCGAAAGGCCTAGTGAACAACCCGGTTGAGATATCTGTTGCGCCGCCTAACGTCACCACTAAATTGGTTAAGCAGTGGATTTATCCCGTTGATAAAAAACAGAAACCCGCGGCGCTTGCTAAATTAATTGAAGAGGGTAATTGGAAACAAGCGCTCGTTTTCAGTCGAACTAAACACGGTGCCAACAAGCTTACAAAATTCTTAGAAGGCCGTGGTATTACGGCCGCAGCTATTCATGGTAATAAAAGCCAAGGGGCTCGTACTCGTGCATTAGCGGATTTTAAAGCGGGTGAAGTGCGTATCTTAGTAGCAACCGATATTGCGGCACGCGGTATTGATATTGAACAGCTTCCTCAAGTTGTGAACTTCGATTTACCCAATGTTCCCGAGGACTATGTTCACCGTATCGGTCGAACGGGTCGTGCTGGATCGGAAGGCAAAGCCGTCTCACTCGTCTGCTCCGATGAAACAAAAGAGTTGTTCGCCATTGAACGGGTGATTGGTGAATTGTTAGAGCGTGAAATATTGTCGGGATTTGAGCCGGTAAGTCGTTTACCTGAGTCAAAGTTGAATACTCGCTCTACTAAACCGAGTAAGCCCAGAAGAACTCACTCTCAAAGTGAGCATCACGATGGTCAGCACGCAGCTAATAGCACTAAGCAACATAAACAAGGCACAGGTAATAGCTCACCACGTCGCGCGCCTACGCCAGCAGCTAAAAGTAACGGTGGCAATACCGATAGTCCTTGGTCGAATAGTAATGGCCAGCGTCATAAGCCTAACTAAGTAAAATGATTATTCGTTGCTATTAACTAACGATATCGATGGTGATCCCTAGCGAATGCTGGGGATTTTTTTGCCTGTTAGTCTAGAATCAAAATCGTCACCGATCATTTCCTAAACGACGGGCATAAAAAAAGGCCAAACCTTTCGGTTTAGCCTTTTTCAAACTTGAACTGTTTAAAAACTCAAAAGAGCATCTAAACCGTTACCTTTAGACTATAAAGGAACGATGTTCTCAGCTTGTGGGCCTTTTTGACCTTGAGTTACAGTGAACTCAACTTTTTGGCCTTCAGCAAGAGTTTTGAAGCCAGTACCTTGGATAGCACGGAAATGAGCGAAAACGTCAGGGCCGTTTTCTTGCTCGATAAAACCAAAGCCTTTAGATTCGTTGAACCACTTAACTGTACCAGTTGTAGTAGACATAATAATATCCTGTAAATTCAGAAAAAAATTGCGGCTCTAATGAGCCATTATGGCTGGAAGCACTGCCAATAATTTATGAAAACAGGACGAAATACAGGATATCGAAACGGTGTACATAAAACTAAGACTAACTTTCAGACGACTGCATTGTATGCTGATCCTAGTTTTTGTCAACAGAATTTAGACAATACATTGCCCTATACCGGCCTCTGAATAATTTATTATTACTCAATATAGCAGGTATAAATACCCATAAAAATCTGACTAACCACACAAATAGGTGCCTGTACCCACAGCAATTAAATCGTCTTTTTCATTCTTGAATTCCATTCTTGTCACCGCCACTTTGTTACCGATACGCAGTAAGGTAGCACTAATCGTGAATTCTTTTCCTTTGCCAGGCTGAAGAAAGTCGACCCGCATGTCAATCGTCCCTAATTTAGACAAGGTTTTAGGCCGCTCAGATGAAGGCACATCCCGATCTTTTAATCTTTGCCACGCAGCAACTAACGCCATCGCGCCACCCGTAACATCGAGTGCCGTTGAAATCGCTCCCCCATGAAGGATTCCTTGTAGGAAATTACCGATTAAATCGTCCTTCATATTCATTTTAAATTCACAGTAATCTTGACTCAGCTTGGTTGGGCGTAAACCTAACGTTTTATTAAAGGGTATTTGCTCGAGGAAATTGATCGCCAACTTATATTCGCTAGGATTAAACCCTTCTGTCTCGACGGCTTTCTTTTTGTCATCTAAATTGCTTTCTATACTCATACCCTATTCCTAGCTGGTGATCATTGAAGCATGACGTTAACGATACAAACCCAAATTGAGCTGACCGCCCATTTCACCAGAAACTCAAAAATAATAGAGGCATTTTCTGGGGCAGGCATCGGCTTAAAAATGGACTGCTTCAATTTATTACGATTTATTTTTATAAAGCTTTATGGTTATACCACTCGACTAACGCTAATAATCTGGCTGAAACGTGCTTGCGTTTCCATTGCCCAGCAACGAATTTATTAGCTTCCATATAGGTAGGGTAGGCATGAATAGTACCTAATACTTTGTTCAGACCCAAGCCATGTTTCATACCAATGACAAAAGTAGCAATAAGATCATCCGCTCTCGCCCCGACAATCGTAGCCCCTAGAATTTTGTCTTTACCCGGCACCGTCAATACACGAACGAACCCCGTCGCCGCATCATCGGTAATCGCTCGGTCTAAATCATCCAAGCCATACTGAGTACTTTCGTAAGCGATATTGTGAGTTTTCGCATCTTTTTCACTGATCCCTACCCGAGCCACTTCTGGGCTAGTGAAGGTTGCCCAAGGAATTACTCGATAATCTGCTTTAAAGCGCTTAAAACGTCCAAATAAGCTGTTTACTGACGCAAACCAAGCCTCATGTGCAGAGACGTGAGTAAATTGATAACCGCCAATGACATCACCACAGGCATAGATCGTAGGACATTCTGTCTGTAAATAGTCGTCAACGGCTAAAAAACCATTATGGTCCGTAATAAGGTCAACATTCTCTAACCCTAGGTTTTCAGTATTGCCTTCACGGCCAATGGCCAAAAGTAACGCATCAAATTCAACAAGCTCGCCATTATCGAGCTCGGCAACATTAACGCCATTAGAGATTTCGAGCCTACTGATTGAACGACCCGAAATATGGTTAACGCCTTCGGCCACCATGGCAGCCGCCACTAACTTCGAGACATCTTCATCTTCTCGCGGCATTAAAAATTGCCCTTTATCGACCATGGTCACTTGCGAACCTAAACGCGCAAACGCTTGGCCTAACTCACAACCAATAGGCCCTGCGCCCAATATCAATAAACGCAGCGGTAATTCTGTAATCTGCCAAAGCGTATCTGACGTGTAATAGGTAACCTGATCTAGACCCGGAATTTGAGGAATACGCGGACGGCCACCCGTCGCAATAATAATGTTGGCAGCACTGCGAATTTCGGTTTTGATTGCTCCTGACTCTGAAACATGATGAATCTCAACTTCCCAAGGGGAAATTATTTTAGCGTGTCCCGTCGCGCAAGAGACGCCTAAACTTTCATATCGCTCTATCGAATCATGAGGTTCAATCGCTTTAATAGAGCCCTTTATGTGTTTCATCACCTGAGAAAAATCAATACTCGCAGGCTCGCCACTTAACAAGCCCGTGCGATGCCCTTTTTTGTTCTCATGAACAATTTTAGCCGCATGAATAATCGCTTTACTGGGAACGCACCCGGTATTCAGGCAATCGCCGCCCATTTGATGCTTCTCGATAAGCGTTACTTTTGCTTTGACGGCCGAACCGATGATCGAACTGACTAAGCCCGCTGCCCCGCCACCAATAACGATTAAGTTATCATCGAATTTTTTAGGTTTTGTTCGACCTTTAGCGCGCTGCGCTAACGCTCTTTTAGCCTGTACACGATTAACAACCGACCGCACTATCCAAGGGAATATGGCTAATAATATTAACGCGCCCAACAAACCCGGCGTCATGATTCCGGCCAAAGAAAATCCTGTGCTTTGACCAATCACGGCGGCAAACTCAGCACCCGCATTCACATAAACAGCGGTTCCTGCCAGCATTCCTAATTGACTGACCCAATAAAAGCGCCATGCCGATATTGGCATTAAACCCATTAATAGATTAATCGCGAAAAAAGGAATAACGGGAATCAGACGTAACGTGAATAAAAAGAAAGGGCCATCTTTCTCAATACCGTCGTTAATGGTTTTTAAATACGTCGAAAATTTACTTTGGACCCAATCTTTTAACAGTAACCGCGACATTAAAAACGCCAGCGTTGCACCGATTGAACTGGCAAAAGAAGCAATAAGCAGGCCCTGACTCAAACCAAAAATTGCACCGGATATTAACGTCATCAACGCCGCCCCAGGAATAGAGAGCGCGGCAACAAGCGCATATACTGTAAAAAATATCCCTGCAGTTTGCAGTGGATCTTCTTTATAGAGCGCCTGATACGTTTCAGGTAATAACCATTGCTCACCCACTAAATAAAAGCCAACGACTAAACCCATGATTAGGCCTAGCAGTAATAATTTCTTCATTTTTTCACCCTTATAATTGCCGCTTAAATACGACCCGTAACTTTAATTAGTAAGACAATGGGACATTACGTTCATTTTTATATCGAGCTCGATAAATAGTTTTCTAATATTATCTGTCATAAATCAGCGATTAGATGGGCTGAGTCAGCTAGAATAATGAGTATGTTTACATAATTTACAGATGGCTACACACGGCCTAACGCTTGGAGAATACCCTTGGCTTTTAATGATGCGCAACGCTTTTATCCAGAAACTCGTCTTCGTCGTAATCGTCGAGATGATTTTTCACGCCGCTTAATGCGTGAAACGACATTAACTACGGACGATTTAATTTACCCTATGTTCGTACTGGAAGGCCAGAACCAACGCGAAGGCATTTCATCAATGCCAGGCATTGAACGCCTATCGATTGATCTTTTAGTCGCTGAGTGTAAGCATTTAGTTAAACTAGGCATTCCTGCAGTGGCACTTTTTCCTGTGACGCCCAATGATGCCAAAACAGAATTCGCCGAAGAAGCTTACAACCCTGATGGCCTGGCTCAACGCGCCGTGCGTGCGATTAAAGATGCTTGCCCATTATTGGGGGTCATCACAGATGTCGCCTTAGACCCTTTTACCCTTCATGGCCAAGACGGTATCTTGGATGCTAAGGGTTATGTATTAAATGATCGTACCGTCGATACATTAGTTCGCCAAGCACTCTCTCACTCTGAAGCGGGTGCTGACGTGGTGGCACCGAGTGATATGATGGATGGACGCATTGGAGAAATCCGCACTATTTTAGAAAATGAGGGGCATGTCAATACACGCATTCTCGCTTATTCGGCTAAATACGCCTCGGCGTATTATGGCCCTTTCCGTGATGCGGTAGGTTCTGCGGCCAACTTGGGTAAAGCCGATAAAAAAACGTATCAAATGGACCCTGCTAATACCGATGAAGCCCTGCACGAAGTCGCGATGGATTTAGCTGAAGGCGCTGACATGATTATGGTTAAGCCGGGTATGCCTTACTTAGATATTGTACGCCGCGTAAAACAAGAGTTTGGTGTACCGACGTTTGTGTATCAGGTCAGTGGCGAATATGCGATGCATAAAGCGGCGGCACAAAATGGCTGGTTAGATGATATTGCGGTCATGCACGAATCGTTAACCTGTATCAAGCGCGCGGGTGCTAATGCTATTTTGACTTACTACGCGAAGCAATTTGCTGAAGAATTAAATAAATAAAAATTGCTCTAATAAATCACCGTCATTTAAAACGCTATCGCGGTGATTCAGTGGGGAGTATTTATAAATAAGGATGAACAATGTCAGCGACTGACGATACAGTGATCGATCTGCAAAACCCTGAATATTACATCAATCGGGAATTGAGCCATTTGCAGTTTAATATTCGAGTATTAGAACAAGCTCTAGATGAAACTCATCCGTTATTAGAGCGCCTGTTCTTTCTTTGTATTTTCAGCAGCAACCTCGATGAGTTTTTTGAAGTGCGCGTTGCAGGCTTAAAGCAACAATTGGCATTTGGTCGTGAAACCGCTGGCGCCGATGGATTGCATGCTGGCGAAGTATTAAAACAAATCAACGAAATTTGCACCAATACCCTTGAGCGCCAGTACGACATTTTAAATGATGTTATGTTTCCTGCACTCGCACAAGAAAATATTCGTTTCTTACGTCGTGCAACCTGGACCGAAGATCAGCAAGCCTGGGTGAAAGAGTATTTCTACAATGACGTGCTGCCTATTTGCAGCCCAATTGGACTCGATCCGTCTCACCCATTTCCTCGATTGGTCAATAAAAGTCTCAATTTTATTGTTAGCCTAGAAGGCAAAGATGCTTTTGGCCGTGAGACAGGCTTAGCCCTAATCCCTGCACCGCGCTCACTCCCACGAATCATTCGCCTACCGGATAAACTTTGTGAAGATGGTGATAATTTTGTATTTCTATCGTCCATTATTCACCAATTTGCCGATGAACTCTTCCCGGGCATGACGATTAAAGGCTGCTACCAGTTCCGAGTTACCCGCAACGCTGATTTAGACATTGACCATGATGATACGGTCGATCTTGCCAGTGCACTTGAAGACGAACTGCATTCGCGTAATTTCGGTGAAGAAATGCGTTTAGAAGTCGCTGATAACTGTCCGACTGACTTGGTTGAGTTCTTACTCTCCAAGTTTGATCTTAAAGAAAGCGATCTCTATCAAGTCAATGGCCCGGTGAATCTTGGCCGCATGATGGAAGTGGTTGGTCAAATCGACCGCCCAGATTTACGCTACCCACCTTTTACCCCGGGCCTGCCTAATCACTTAAGCTTTAAAAAGAGCATTTTCGAAGCTATTCGAGAAAAAGATACCCTGCTTTTGCACCCATTTGAATCGTTTACCCCCGTCGTCGACATGTTGCGCGAGGCCGCAAAAGATCCTTCTGTGCTTGCGATCAAACAAACGCTCTATCGCACCGGAGCTAAATCAGAAGTGGTTAATGCCTTAGTCTACGCAGCACGCAACGGTAAAGAAGTCACAGTTGTCATCGAGTTGCGAGCGCGTTTTGACGAAGAGGAAAATCTCTACCTTGCTAACCGCCTGCAGGAAGCTGGGGCCGTCGTGGTTTATGGCGTAGTAGGCTACAAAACCCACGCTAAAATGATGCTAATTGTTCGTAAAGAGCAAAGTATATTACGCCGCTATGTTCATCTAGGCACAGGCAACTACCACGCTGGTAATGCTCGGGTATATACCGATTACAGTTTTTTAACCGCTGATAATTCTATTGGCGAAGACGTACACAAGGTTTTCCAACAGCTCACCGGGATGGGAAAAGCATTACGCATTAAAAAACTTTTCCACGCCCCTTTTACGTTGCATAAACAGCTCCTTGAACTCATTGACCGTGAACGCTTGAATGCCGAAGAAGGCAAGCCCGCTTACATTCGAGTAAAAGCTAACGGACTGACCGAAAACAAAGTGATCCGCGCGTTGTATAAAGCATCCCAAGCAGGGGTTCAAATTGATCTCATTATTCGTGGAATGTGTTGCTTGCGCCCCGGAATCCCGGGGGTATCAGACAATATACGGGTGCGTTCCATTGTGGGCAGGTTCCTAGAACATACCCGAGTATATTCTTTCTGTAATAACGATAAATATGAGTTTTATGCGGCCAGTGCCGATTTAATGGAGCGTAATTTATTAAACCGAGTTGAAACCTGCTTCCCAATTGAAGGTAATAAGTTACGCAACCGAATGAAAGAAGAGTTTGAATGCTACCTTGCAGACAATAGCCAAGCCTGGGATTTAGACACTGACGGATATTACATTTTAGCTCATCCGCAGAAAAATGAAGAAACTGGCGAGCTAGAGATCGTTCGCGCGCAACAAATTTTACTAGAGAAACTTGCGGCGGCTAAATAGCCGATATCCGCTCACCGATGGGTTAAGTATCCTCAGCGATAACCAACTCTAGGCCCACTGCATTTAAGTAATTTGACTCAACGATCAAATCATCATGAGTCAGCGGGTGCTGTTTAAACCAACCGCTAGGAAAAACCAGAGTAATCGAAGCATTCTTCGCTTGGCATTCTATTTCGGGTAATTCAACGGCGCCACGGCTGTGATTAAGTACCGCAGAAAGACGCAATAACATGCAAAGATAACGCGCCTGTTGCCTTACCATTACGCTTAAGCTTTCAATCCCAGACTCCGGAAATTTTCGGCGCTGCCCTTTCAGCAATACCGCTAACAACTCTTGCCCTTGGCGGGTAAACCCGGCCATATCACTGTGTTGAACCAGATAAGCACCGTGTTTCTGAAATTGATGATGCGTAATACTCAGCCCAATTTCGTGCAACTCGGCCGCCCACAATAACCATTTCCTTGCAGAACTGGGTAATTTCCAATCTTTTTCTACCTGATCCAACAAATTTAAAGCACAGTTTTTAACTCGGCTCGCTTGGCCTTGATTAACATGAAACCTTTCCTGCATTGAATTCACCGTGCGCTGACGCACGTTCTCATGGCCTGAACGCCCGATTAAATCCCACAACGCACCTTCCCGAAGAGCACCATCGGAGTAATGCATTTTAGTAATTTTAAAGGTATCAAAGATACCTTTTAAGATCGCAATACCCGCAATAAAAACCTGCTGACGCAAAGGTTTAAAACCGGGCAATTCAATATCATCAATCCTTTTATGCGACGTTAACCATTGGCACAGTTTATTTAAACCTTCACGGGTAATACCCTGCTCACTCCAGCCTTTACTGATGAGGATTTGCTCAGTGGCACGAATGGTTCCAGACGAACCAATCACTTCATGCCAGCCAATTTTTTTATATGCTTGTTGTATTTCTAAAAGTTCGCGACGAGCACGCGTAACCGCACGATGAAAATTCAGCTCACTAATTTCTCCATCAGAAAAAAACTGGCGGGTATAAGAGACACAACCCATAAATAAGCTTTCCAGCGCTTTAGACTCAAAACGTTCACCTATAATAAGCTCGGTACTACCCCCTCCTATATCAATGACCAAACGCTTGCCTTCATCATCTGCCTGAGTATGACTCACCCCAAGATAGATCAAACGCGCTTCCTCGCGACCTGCAATCAATTCAATCTGAAAGCCTAGAATATCTTCCGCGCGACTAATAAACTCGTTACGGTTTCGCGCAACCCGTAAAGCGTTAGTCGCCACCACCGTCACGGCTTCTGGTTTGAAACCTCGTAAATGCTTAGCAAAGCCGCGCAAGCATTCCAGCCCACGCAGCATAGACTCTTCACTAAGATAGCCTCGTTCATTCAATCCTGCGGCCAGCTGTACCTTTTCGCCGCGTCTCTCAACCGTGCGCAGCTCTCCCTGCAACGGCTGGGCAATCATCATATGAAAGCTGTTTGAGCCCAAATCAACGGCGGCAATCTGATTAGACTCCTGATGATTAATGTCTGGCATAGTTGAATTCTTACCCGAAGGCCTTATATTACAATAATCTTTTAATCATACGTGATTGTGACAACGTTACGGAACCGCTGTTTTCTGTTAGTTAAATATATTTTGACTTGCGTCCTCAATCTGGCTCCGTACAATGCACACCTTTATAATTTTAGTTAACCAAATTCCGGAGATAATCCATGAGTGATAATATCTTAACTGTTTCTGACGATTCTTTCGACGCAGACGTTCTAGGTTCTGATCTACCTGTTTTGGTTGATTTTTGGGCTGAGTGGTGTGGTCCTTGTAAAATGATCGCTCCAGTTCTTGAAGAGATCGCGGAAGAATTCGCTGGCAAAATCAAAGTGGCTAAGCTGAACATCGACCAAAACGAAGCGACTGCGCCTAAGTTTGGTATCCGTAGCATCCCTACGTTGATGATCTTTAAAGACGGCAACGCTGAAGCGACTAAAGTAGGCGCATTGAGCAAGTCTGAGCTAATCGCTTTCATTGAGCAAAGTATCTAACTTGCGTAGCGCCTAATGATTAATTGGGTGCATTTTAAAGATAAAGCATGACTTATCGTGCTTTATCTTTGTCTTACCCTAGACAGCTTATAGCAAACCGTCTATATTAAATCTGTTCTATCTTTAGTCTTAACAGACATTCCCCTAATGTATACCCACTTCTAAGGTGTATATTTTATTCTTAAATAAGCATTAAAAATTCTTATCCTATCTATGAATCTTACCGAATTAAAGCAAAAATCTGTTCCAGAATTACTGGATATCGCCAAGGAAATGGGCATCGAGCACGTCAGCCGTTCTCGTAAACAAGACATCATTTTCGCAGTCTTAAAAAAGCACGCTAAAAGCGGCGAAGACATCTACGGCGATGGCATTTTAGAAATTCTACAAGATGGCTTCGGCTTCTTACGAAGTGCAACGTCCTCTTATCTGGCTGGCCCAGATGATATTTATGTATCTCCAAGCCAGATCCGACGCTTCAACTTGCGTAAAGGTGATACCGTTGCAGGCAAGATTCGCCCACCCAAAGAAGGTGAACGTTACTTTGCAATGCTGAAGGTCAATGAAATCAATGGCGATAAGCCTGAGAACGTTAAGAATAAGACCTTATTTGAAAACCTAACACCTCTGTTCCCAGATGAGCCATTAATTTTAGAAGTCGGTAACGGTTCTGCAGATGATTTATCATCACGTGTTATCGATCTGATTGCGCCTATTGGCAAAGGTCAACGTGGCTTAATCGTTGCACCACCTAAAGCCGGTAAAACCATGTTGCTACAGAGTATTGCCCAAGCAATCTCGCGCAACAACCCTGAATGTGAGCTGATCGTATTACTGATCGACGAACGTCCAGAAGAAGTAACCGAAATGACGCGCTCGGTGCGGGGAGAAGTGGTAGCATCCACCTTCGATGAGCCACCCTCCCGTCACGTTCAGGTAGCCGAAATGGTTATCGAGAAAGCCAAGCGCTTGGTTGAACACAAGCGTGACGTAGTCATTCTATTAGACTCGATTACTCGTCTAGCGCGTGCTTACAATACCGTTGTACCTTCCTCTGGTAAGGTACTAACTGGTGGTGTTGATGCGCACGCATTAGAAAAGCCAAAGCGTTTCTTTGGTGCGGCACGTAACATCGAAGAAGGTGGTTCTTTAACGATCATTGCAACGGCACTCGTAGATACCGGTTCTAAGATGGACGAAGTAATCTACGAAGAATTTAAAGGTACCGGTAACCAAGAGCTCCACCTTGATCGTAAAGTTGCTGAGAAACGTATTTATCCAGCGATAAACGTTCGCCGTTCTGGTACTCGTCGTGAAGACTTGTTGATGCCTGAAGCCGATCTTCAACGTCTTTGGATCTTACGTCGTCTACTGAGTGAAATGGAAGACGTACCTGCGATTGAGTTCTTGTTAGATAAGTTGCGTCAAAGCGAATCTAATAATGAATTCTTCGATTCTATGCGTGGTGGTAAGACGTCTAAGAAGAAATAGACGTTTTATTGCTAGCAAGCCGAGAGCTTTTTAACAAAAGCGCTCGGCACAAAAAAGCCCGATTAGTTATGCTAATCGGGCTTTTTTTTGGCTCGAGTACAAAGAATATCATGACGGGTAATTGGGCAATTGAGGAAAAATCAATACTGGCACTAATAGGAAAAAACCGAGAAGGCGCGCATAAAAAAGCCGCTGATCTTTCGATAGCGGCTTCTTTAAGACAATGCCAGGGTGGTTGAGACTGTCGTTATGCGAACTTAAGCCGCTTCTGCCTCCATGGCGTCACGGACTTTTTTCATTGCATTTTTTTCTAGTTGACGGATACGCTCTGCTGAGACTTCGTATTCAGCCGCTAGTTTGTGCAGCGTCGCTTTATCATCAGTCAACCAACGTTGCTGAAGAATATCTCGGCTACGTTCGTCTAGATTCGCTAGCGCAGAGTGCAAGCTAGTACTCGCTTGCTGCTCATGTAGGGTATTTTCAACCACTACCGCGGGATCAAAACGTTGATCTTCTAAATAATGAGCAGGTGATTTATAAGCCGTTTCATCATCTTCATCAGCCCCCGCATCAAAAGCAGCATCGCGCGCTTGCAGGCGACCTTCCATTTCAAATACTGTTTTAGACTCTACGCCTAATGCTTCAGCGATGTCTTTCGCTTCCGCTTGTGATAACCAACCTAGCTTCTTTTTAGAGCTACGAAGATTAAAGAACATTTTACGTTGCGCTTTCGTTGTCGCAACTTTCACAATACGCCAGTTGCGCAAAATGAATTCGTGCATTTCGGCTTTGATCCAATGCACAGCAAAAGAGACTAAACGTACACCAACAGCAGGGTCGAAGCGTTTAACCGCTTTCATTAAACCTACGTTACCTTCTTGTATTAGATCACCTTGGTTCAAACCATAACCAGAGTAGCTTTTTGCAATATGAGCAACAAAGCGTAAGTGCGACATAATTAAACGACGCGCAGCCTCTAAGTCCTCTTCATAATGAAGCAGGGTGGTTAATTCTCGCTCTTCCGCGATACTCAGCACTGGCACAGAATTAACCCGAGCCAAATAGGCTTCAAGGTTAGCACCAGGGCTTAAAGCATCAATAGATTGCAAGGCAGTGTTCATCAATTCTTCCTACTCAATTTATAAAGGATTTATCAAGTGTAGCACTCGTCTTTATTGAGTGCCATGGTGATAGTAAGTTCATTTATGGAACAGTCTTTTTACTTTTCTTTGCATTATACTCTCACCATATTATGGCTCGATGGCAACCAAATGACGCTGTACAGACCACCAAGAACCTATTAATCCGAGCAATGCGGCGCTTGATATTAGCCAACATGTTGGCTCAAAAGGCAAGGGTTGTAAGTAAAAGTCAGCCCCATATAATTCGGCGATATTGGCAACCGGACCTTGCAACAAAATCCAGCAGAGTCCTAACATCAGCCACGCTAGAATACCGCCAATCGCACCGTACCAAAAGCCAGAATATAAAAAAGGTCGCCTAACATAGGCATTAGTACCACCTACCAACTTAATAACACGAATTTCTTCGGTACGCGCCGCAATCGACAAACGTATGGTATTGCCGACAACCAGCACAATCGCCAGTGCTAATAAAACCCCCACTACGGCAACCAAACGTTGCGCTAACGCTAATAAAGCCAATAGTCGTTCTACCCAGGCCATATCAACTTGCACGCTATCAACGTGTCTAAATGATTGAATTTGTCCGGCCAGTACACTGAGTTCCTCTTTATCAATCCCTAAAGGTGGCTCTACCAGCAATACCGCCGGCAGTGGGTTTTCATCCAAGAAGCTCAAGGCTTCTGAAATACCCCCGTATTGGGTAAATTCTTCTAACGCTTGTTCAGGGGAAACATAAACGACTTTATTGACGTGATCGAGAGAGGCAACTCTTAAACGCAGAGCATTGCTATCGGCTTCACGAATATCGGCGGCTAAAAAAACAGTCATCTGGCCCGAGGATTCAAAGTGGCCGCTAAGCTGCTGTAAATTGTTCACGGCCATATAAAGCGCCCCTGGAAGAGTCAGCGCAATGGCAATCACTAGCCAAGTTAATAAGCTGGACGCGGGGGTGGCCAATAACTTTGATAAGGATTCCACCGCCACCATCTGATGATTACGGAAGTAAGCACCGAACTTATCTCCCACATCTAATTTGGCTGCGGAAGCGCCTTGCTGATTCGACGTTTTTTCAGACATGTAAAGCTCCATGATCGATTTCATTACCCGCAATCATTTGGCCATTTTGTAAAATCAATCGACGCTTATTCATTCGCTCTACGAGGGCAATATCGTGAGTCGCGATTAACACAGTGACTCCCACTTGCTGAAACTGGCTGAATAAATTCATAATTTCAGCAGAGAGTTCTGGATCTAGATTACCGGTTGGCTCATCCGCAATTAATAGGGCTGGTTTATTCACGACCGCTCGGGCGATACCGATACGCTGCTGTTCGCCACCCGAGAGCTGAATCGGGTTGAGTTTTTCTTTGCCTAACAAACCCACTTTATCCAATGCCGCGCGTACGCGACGACCGGTTTCTTTCAGCGAGGTGCCCGCGATTAATAATGGTAAAGCAACATTTTCAAAAACGCTGCGATCAAAGAGTAATTGATGATTCTGAAAAACGACGCCCACTTTACGCCTATGGTAAGGCACAAGACCTTCACGCAAACGGGATAGATTGCTGCCATCGACCACGACTTCACCGCGCGTAGGCACTTCCATGCGCATCATGAGTTTAAGAAGAGTACTTTTTCCCGCTCCAGAGTGGCCTGTAAGAAAAGCCATTTCACCACGGGCTAACTCAAAGCTAACCCCGCTAAGCGCCTCGTTCCCCGATGGGTAACGCTTACTGACACGATCAAAACGAACCATTGGCAAAATTAGGTCTCCTTGCTTCACATTAGGACCGAACGCGGGTTGCCTTTTCGCATATCAATGCGCGAAAGCTAAAGCAATTAGTTTATTTTTTAAATAAACGCGTTTAACGAACTGGGTTATAAACTGTCTTTATCGAACAACGCACGGGTAAAGTCATTGGCGTTGAATGGACGTAAATCATTAATACCCTCACCGATGCCAATAAAACGCACAGGCAGACCCAGTTGTTTAGCCAACGCGAAAATGACACCCCCTTTCGCAGTGCCATCTAGCTTGGTCAACGTTAGGCCCGTGACGCCCACGGATTTCTGAAAATGAACCGCTTGATTAATCGCATTTTGACCGGTGCCCGCATCCAAGACCAACATCACTTCGTGGGGCGCGTCAGGATCAATTTTCTTCATCACACGCACGACTTTTTCCAATTCGCCCATAAGATTATCTTTCGTATGCAATCGACCTGCGGTATCTGCGATTAGAATATCGGTGCCACGGGCTGTTGCGGCTTCAAGTGCATCATAAAGGACCGAAGCACTGTCTGCGCCCGTATGCTGAGCAATAACAGGAACATCATTACGATCGCCCCATACTTGCAGCTGCTCTACTGCAGCAGCACGGAAAGTATCTCCCGCCGCCAACATAACGGATTTGCCTTTGGCTTGAAATTGTTTGGCCAATTTACCAATCGTAGTGGTTTTACCCACACCATTAATACCCACCATCAAGATCACATAAGGCTTGTTACTCCCGGTATCAATCACCAACGGCTGTTCGCACGGCGCTAAGATATCTTGTAATTCTTTAATCAAGGCTTCAAACAAGGCCTCTGAATCGGTTAGCTCTTTACGGCCAACGCGCTCGGTCAGCTTCGCCATAATTTCACGAGTGGCTTCGACACCGACGTCGGCCATCACTAGCTGAGTTTCTAAATCTTCCAGCAGGTCGTCATCAATTTCTTTTTTACCCAAAAGAAGGTGGGCAACGCCATCACTAAAACCAGAGCGCGTTTTGCTTAGCCCAGTGGCTAAACGACTGAAGATACCTTTTTTTGTCTCAGCAGAGGCCGAAGCTTGATCCGCGGTATCTTGAAAAAACACCGTATCGTCACTGGCTGGAATGCCCGCTTTTCTAGTGCTTTGTGCCCGAGCATCGACCGCTGTTTTACTGCTACTATCATGACCCTCAGCATCGTTTAAATCTGTCTCTACAACTGTATTATTAGTTGTTGCAGCCGCTTTTTGACTATCGTCGGCGGGTTTCTTCTTACGTTTAAAAGTATCAAACATCGCGGGTTCTCGAATCTATCGCTCGAATAAGATTTAGTTGCGGTCTATCCTACCACCTATCGTCTGTTGTGAATAATACAAGGAAGCATAATGAACCTGCGTTTTAGTCGTTCATCCCTCAATTTAATTATTTTTGCCTGCATTATCTTAATTGGCTGGGCCAGTATTGATGCGAATATTGATAAGCTGCGCTCTGAAGGCTCGCTAACAACAGAAGCCATAGACTTGCCTGCACTGAGTGAATTGCATCACCAAAGCTGGTCGAGCCACGAAGGCATTCAGATTTTTTGGCAGACCCGACTCGATACTGATTTTCAAATACGCGTCCGCGGGCAATTGCCTGATCAAGGAAACCTGGAAACGACTATTGATAATCATGTAATAGCGTCAGGTTTCATCAGCTGGCAACAAGATCATTGGCAGTGGGATATCAATATGGGTGACGACTTTGAATTAGGTTTAAAGAAACTCAGCCAACACATCAATGATTTTCCTTCACCCTTAAAAGGTCAGCCCGCGACGATTATTTTACAAGGCCCCTGGAGTGCAGGTATCGCTCGCCTTATCAGTGCTCGTCTTATTAAAAGCCTAACGTTGAAGCCATTAAACTCGTTTGCTGACAGCTCAACGATGAATAGAGCAGAGTTGAATAAAACAGAGATTGCCCCTGCCGAACTGTATCTCTGTCCTTGGCAACCCGTTAGTGCCCAATACTGGTTACAGGATCAACTGAGCAGCGCTCACCAGAGCCGCCCGAATATCGACGCTAAACAATGGTTAATTTCCCCATGGCCTAAGCTTCCCCCTATCAGCGAACAATCATTACGCATTTGGAAGCAAACTTTTGTGCAGCAATGGCAATTAAAGTGGCAAAACCCCGCAACTCAATTCGACATACTCTCCGACCTCGCATACTATCGCCTGCCTCAAAACTACCTATTAGAAGGTTATTGGGGCATTAATACATTAGATGTAGATCAGTTAGGCAAGTATTTGAGCCAATGCCAGATACAAGAATCGATATTAGAACCCGTATTAGAACCCGTATTAGAATCAGAACCCGCAGAACACTCAGGTAGCATCACCCATGGCGAAAAAGAAAAGCAGCAGTAATAAAACCAGTTTACGTAGAGGCACTCAGCAACTGCGTATTATTGGTGGTGATTGGCGCTCGCGTCGTATTCAATTTGCTGATGCGCCTGGCTTACGCCCCACTATGGACAAGGTGCGCGAGACCGTTTTTAACTGGCTGCAATGGGATATCGAAGGAAAACGGATTCTTGACTGCTTTGCGGGCAGTGGCGCTCTTGGTTACGAAGCCCTTAGCCGAGGCGCGAAAGAGGTTACCTTCTTAGAATTTAATGCCAGTGCCGTGCGTTGCATTCGTGAATCACTAGAATCGCTCAAGGCTAACAATGCGCAAGTGCATCAAACAGACGCGATTGTATGGTTAGCGCAACATAGCCAGTTAGAGCAATTCGAGGTGATTTTTCTTGATCCGCCATTCGGCCGTGATTTGCTAAAACCTGCGGTAGACATTATCGCAGAAAAAGCCCAACTAGGCTGTTTGGTGTATGTCGAAGTAGAAGCCAATGCCGACCTATCTTGCATTCCAGCCAACTGGCTAGAAACAAAACGTAAAGATGCAAAAGAATTTAGTTTTATGGTGTTTGAGGTGGAATAACCCACCTCACCTCAATACCACCCTTTTACATTTAGAATCGTGGCTGCGACACCTCACCGTCTTCAAATAAACGACTGCTGCCATCACGTACTTCAACCGTTTTTATTTTATCATCACTTTCAACACCCGATTGCTCAGCCGTATCAATATCAGCCGCATAATAATACTCAGCTTGCGTACGCTCTCGGGTTACATCCATCAAGATAAAACCACGACTCGACAGCTCGGTATATTTAATATGTGGATTCGCGATCGGTAATACTCCAGACAATAATGCGTCCGACTCGGGTGGAAAACCTGGGGAAGTAATACTGGTCGTGACAAATTCAGCCGCCAAGGGTTCATCCAATAACCCGCTGGTTACAAGCGCACTGCTTTTATACACTTCACTGGCCCAGCTACTGTGGATATCACCGGTAAGGACAACCGTATTTTTAATTTTTTTGTCTTCAATAAACGTTAGAATTTCTTCACGCTCAGAAGGGTATCCATCCCATTGATCCATATTGACGGCAATCAAAGGACTAAAGTCATTGGTAGGAACGTCGGGCAATAAGCGCTGGATTTCCAATACCTGAAGCTGTGCAATCATCACTTGCTGACCCACAAACTTCCACAAACCTTGTGACACATCCAACTCGTTTTTAAACCAGTCTTTTTGCTTCTGGCCCATCAAATCTCGTTGTTCAGTACGGGCAGGATCAAGAGGATTTTCCAGCTGCTGTTCACGGCCTTCTAAACGCGTATCCAGCATCATGAAATCTGCTAAATCACCAAATTGGAAAGCACGATAAATACTGTCTTTGCTTGGCGTGGGTGGACGAATCGGTAACCACTCAAAGTAGGCTTGAACGGCCTCTTGTTTGCGAGTCAACCAATCGCCTTCTCCTTCATCTTCATTATGGTTAAGCGCGCCATCTTTATAAGAGTTATCACACGTTTCGTGATCATCCCAAACGGTTATAAAGGCATGCTGTGCATGGGCCGCTTGCAGATCAACATCCAAACGATATTGCGCGTAACGACTGCGGTAATCATCAAGAGTAACGGTTTCATGCGGTGGCACGACTAACCGTTCTGGGTTATCACCGTATTCGTCTTGCCCGTATTCATAAATATAATCCCCGAGGTGCAAAACAAAATCGAGATCGCTGCGATTCGCAATCATTCGATACACTGAAAAATAACCATGAGGGTAGCTGCTGCAAGAACACACTGCAAAACGAAGACGATCAGTAGGAACGCCTGGAGATGGCAAAGTACGAGCACGCCCGATACCCGATTCAGAATCGGCCGATTGAAAGCGGTACCAATAACGTCGATCAGCCGATAGCCCTATGCCATCAAATTTTATCGTATAGTCACTATCGCTGTCCGTCGTCAAAAATTCTGACAGCACTAATTTTTCAAAGGCAGGATCTTCAGCAATTTCACACAGTACAGTGATACTATCAAGATACCCTGTTGGCGGAGTTGCACGAGTCCAAAAAATAATGCGATCGTCAAGGGGATCGCCACACGCGACGCCATGTAAAAACTCAACCCCTGGGGTTAATGGTGACACTAACGGCGTGGTTGACGACATAGCATCGTCAGCATTTCTCGATTTACTTGATGTTCCACCACACGCAGTCAAAATTGGAATACTAAAGCTGGCGGCGGTAAGAGCTTTTATAAAATGTCGGCGATCCATAGAAATACTCACAATAAAGGCGTGCTGAAGAAGAGAAGAACATAGTTGATACGACTGCTGCTGATGTTTAACAGCAAATAGTCGTGCCTATGACTATCTCATGAGGGTATAGCAACCAGACTAAATCCATATAGGCACAAAAAAGCTACACTAAACGAGAGTTCAATTATACCGCTATAAGAATAAAATAGTGAAAGGGGGATGGGGAAAAGCCCATTCTTTACCTATTACTGAAGTTGTTGTAACAAACAGCCACGTAACAGAGCACATAGAGCGCTAACTATCTAAGAAAAGAGCATAATATTAGGCAATATTAGCTTAACAAGTGTATTAATAAATCTAAGCTATAACCAATCTGGCTTTGGAATAAAGGCTGCTTGCATGGTTTCTACACGCTCGCGATACTCATCACTCAGATACGGGCGTTCTAATTGGAAAACTTGGTAAATCCCCCCCTTCAGCATCTCTAAGGTAATACTTTCGTATTTATCGGCCAGTAAATTGCACTGCAAGAACGAAAACCAGCTTGTGACTACAATCCAGGTGTTCAATGCTAAGCCTTCTAGATCCCTATCATCTAGCACAATAATATTAGCATTACGCAGGCCTTGATAAATACCTTCGGTATTTTTTTGGCAACGACGGAAAAAATCACGATACCGAGAATGCAGACGCTCTTCTACCAACAATAAATGCTCCATGTCTCGGTGAATGAAACGATATTCCCACAAACCCTGAAAGACCTTTTGCAAATAATTAAGCTTGTCCTCTACGGTGAGCTCGCGACCTGGTGGCAGCTCTAAGTTTGCATCCACTCGTTTTTCATAACTGAGAAAGAGTTCATAAATAATTTCTTGTTTATTTTTGAAATGGTAATAGAGATTACCCGGAGACATGCCTAGATGTGCTGAGATATGATTGGTCGTTACCTTCCGCTCGCCTTGTTGATTAAACAGTTCTAAGGCAGCAGCGAGAATTCGGTCACGAGTTTTCATTTTTGTTTAAACACCCTTTTATTATGTCTTAATTATATACACTGTATTGTAAAGCTTAGTGCCAATTACATCAGTAGCTATTGACAGTTTAGAGTAATCACTCTAATAATACTCGTACAATAATTAATAGCATTCCCTTCGGAGGCCCAATATGGTTGCCAATACCGCACAAGTCACGTCTTTAGATACCGACATTATTCGATTAAAAGAACTTTTTAGTCGTCAAAAAAGTGCTTATGGTAAAACACCTATGCCAACAGCAGAACAGCGTATTGGCCACCTGAAAGCCCTAAAAAATGTCACTATCAAATACCAAGACCAATTAGCGGCAGCGGTAAACGAAGATTTTAGCTGTCGTTCAAAAGATGAAACCTTGCTCGCTGAGATTCTGACCAGTGTTGAAGGCATCAATATGGCAATCAAGAATACTCGCAAGTGGATGAAGCCCAGTAAGCGAGGTGTCGGCATGTTGTTCGCTCCCGCTAAAAACGAAGTCCGTTTTCAACCATTAGGGGTTGTGGGTATTATCGTTCCTTGGAACTACCCTATTTTCTTAGCCATTGGCCCTCTAGTGGCGGCATTGTCTGCGGGTAATCGCGCGATGATTAAGATGTCGGAATTTACGCCGAATCTTAATAAAGTATTTAAGGTGATGATTGCGGAAATATTCGAAGAAAATCTCGTGTGCGTAATTGAAGGTGAGGCCGATGCGGCGATCGCCTTCACCGAACAGCCTTTCGACCACATTTTGTTTACGGGTTCAACGGCAGTCGGCCGTTTCGTTATGGCGGCGGCCGCAAAGAACCTGACACCAGTAACCCTAGAATTGGGTGGAAAATCTCCTGCCATCGTTTCTAACAATGTTCCCATGAAAGATGCGGCTGAAAGAATCTGTTTTGGTAAATCAATGAACGCAGGCCAAACATGCGTCGCGCCTGATTACATACTGGTACCTAAAGCGAAAGAAGAAGAATTCATTGAGGCTTACATCGCGGCCTTTTCCAAGATGTACCCCACCCTTAAAGACAACGATGACTACACCTCGATCGTCAACGATCGTCAGTATCAGCGTCTGTCTAACTGGATTCAAGATGCTAAAGATAAGGGTGCGAAACTCACCGAAATTAACCCTGCCCAAGAAGATCTTTCTGCAGGGCGCAAACTTGCTCCTGTGATCGTGCAGAACATGAACGACGATATGACCATCGCCGAAGAAGAACTGTTTGGGCCTATCTTGCCGATTATTACCTACGATGCGATGGATGAAGCCATTGCACATATTAATGATCGTCCACGTCCTTTAGCCTTGTATTTCTTTGGTTATGACAAAAATGAACAGAACCACGTATTAGACAATACCCATTCTGGTGGCGTATGCGTTAACGATACCTTGATGCACCTTGCCCAAGAAGACATGCCGTTTGGGGGTGTGGGTGATTCGGGTATGGGGCATTACCACGGTAAAGAAGGGTTTATTACTTTCTCGAAAGCCAAAGCCGTTCACCGTAAAGGTCGCTTCTCAACAGGCAACCTAGCATACCCTCCTTACGACAACTCCATTCGTAAGATGATTTATACCTTTTTTATTCGTTAATCCATTTTGTCCGACTAACGATTTATTGATTCAGAGTGCTAGATGATGACATCATTTGAAAAAACACTGCCCACAACTCGCCGCGGCTTTTTACAGCTTGGGCTGATGGGCACCACAACACTTGCCTTAGGCGGTGCCGTTGCATCACTAACAGGGTGTTCGTCTGCGTTAGAACAGAATTCCGAGTATAAATTTCTACAAGCCAATGATAGAGAGTTTCTTTCCGCTCTCGTGCCTGTCGTTTTAAGCAAAGGCTTCCCGGGTGAATTGAGCCATGATGTGGCAATGAAGCGCGTATTATTAGCCCTAGATGATTTAATTTATACCTTGCAGTATCACAATCGCAATCAAATGCGTCAGTTATTTGATGCCATGTCCGTGCCCGCAATTCGTATTCTAGCGGGGGCTCCTTGGGCTTCGTGGAAAGATATGTCAGAAAAAGAAGTCAACGATTTCTTAATCAGTTGGCGTGATAGCATTATCCCACCCAAGCGCAATGGTTATGTCGGCATGAGTAAATTGATCGGCATGTGCTGGTACGCTCAACCGGAGGCGTTTGCCATTATTGGCTACCCAGGTCCACCAACCAAAACCCCTACACCTGTTGCTAACCAAACCAGCACCACACCTAATACCAGCTCGATGTCTGTGGAGAATAGCTAATGGCTAACAAAGTTTATGAAGAAGTCCGCGGTATTACTGACCCTATTTTAGAAGGCATCAGTAATGGCTGGATAACGCTCAATGCGGGGGATTATACCGAGCACGCCACCTTAGAAGCCGATGTTGCCATTATTGGCACGGGCGCAGGGGGTGGCACGACCGCTGAGATTCTGGCTAAAGCAGGATTGAACGTTATTTTGATTGAAGAAGGGCCGTTAAAAAGCTCCAACGATTTCAACATGGACGAACGCCAAGCGTATAAAGATTTGTACCAAGAAAATGCCGGCCGCATGAATAAAGACGGCAGTATGTCGATTCTGCAAGGTCGCTGTGTGGGGGGAACAACCGTTATTAACTGGACGTCCAGCTTCCGCACCCCAGAGCCAACGCTGCAGTATTGGGCGGATAATTTTGATACGAAGGGCGCGTCTAAAGAAGAGATGGCCCCTTGGTTCGATAAAATGGAAGAGCGTTTAAATATCTCGCTGTGGGCACTTCCGGCTAACGAAAACAATGCCGTATTAAGTCGGGGCGCGGATGAATTAGGCGTCCCTTGGCAGATTATTCCTCGTAACGTTAAAGGCTGCTGGGACTTGGGTTTTTGCGGAATGGGCTGCCCAACCAACGCGAAGCAATCGATGCTTGTGACGACCATCCCAAGCGCAATGGATGACGGTAGCCAGCTGTTGTATAGCGCGCGCGCCGAACGCCTGATCATGGACAATGACAAAGTCACCGGCATTGAGGTGACTGCGCTGGATAAAAGTTATCGTCCAACGGGTGTAAAGCTAACGGTTAAGGCGACCACCGTTGTATTAGCCGCTGGCGGCATCAATGGTCCCGCGATGATGTTGCGCTCAGGTGCTCCTGATCCGAAGGGCCTTATCGGCAAGCGTACTTTTCTCCACCCGACATCGTTCTCGTTTGCGTCATTTGAACAAGACATTAATGCGTATTACGGTGCACCGCAGTCGCTTTATTCCGATCATTTCCAGTGGGACAGCGTCAGCGGTCCGGTCGGTTACAAGCTGGAAGTACCCCCACTGCATCCTGGATTAACATCTGTGTTGTTGATGGGACATGGGGAAGAACAGTTTGAAGAGCTTAATAAGCTGCCAAATCTAAACTCTATGATTTCCTTATTACGCGATGGTTTTGACGATGATAGCGAAGGTGGCTCTATCGAATTAGCGAGTGACGGCTCTGCGATCGTCGATTACCCGATTAACGATTATCTTTGGGAAGGCGTGAAACGCAGCCACTTAACGATGTCTGAACTGCAATTCGCCGCTGGGGCAAAAGCGGTTCGACCTGCGCATACTGAAGCGAAATGGGAAACGTCTTGGGAAGATTCCAAAGCCGCGATCAATAAGCTTTCTTATTCTGCAAGCCGTGCCTTAGTGGGCAGTGCTCACGTGATGGGTGGCATGACGATGGGTGAAAATCTAGATCGTTGTGTGGTTGATAGTAATGGTAAATATCATTACCTCGACAACTTATACGTCATTGATGGTTCAGTGTTTCCAACCAGTATTGGTGCCAACCCGCAGCTGTCCATTTATGGCATGGCGTGCAAGCAGGCCACTAAGTTGGCTGAAAAGTTAACGGGTAAAACACTCGCATAACCCTCTTAAAAAGCGCGTGAGTTCAATAGAACTTACGCGCTTTTTAGGTTTATGAGTGGTAAAGCGCTAACAACTCTGCCAAAGAAAGAACACCGAGCTGGTGCTGATTGGCTGACGAATCGCCGTCATGTGGCCTTCGCCACCGGTAACATTCCGTGTACTCCCGGCATGCAATTTAAAACTTCAGAAGGATGGCCAGGCTGTAAAAAATTAATGTCTTCTTGGCTAATTTGGCTGGTACTGGCAGATGTCTCAGACTTTAATGCTGCGGCGAGCGTCAAGAAGGAAAGAGTATCGCGGCAATGGCGAATACTAAAGGCGGCTTAGCGGTGACAATGTAATTAACATCAGCAGCAATAACATTGATGCTCGCGAACGCGATGAAAACAGAAAGATATTTCATCTATGAACTCAACCTATTATTAACGCTGAAAAATAAGAGGCGCTGAAATCGTCGGCTTGCTTGTTTTGATAGGTTTTAGTATTTAGTAAGGAAAGGGTTCAATTCTTTCAATTTCATAATCCTTTAGTTTAAAGTCCTTATCAAGAGTGACAACAAGTCCATCACCGCCTAAATTTAAGTCTTTTGGACCAACATAGACCTCATAACCATCTTTTAGCTTTGTGATGGTCACAGTATTGTATCGGATATCAATCTTATCGCTTAAAAGCCCTTTAGGAAGGCTAGCAGCCTAACGTTCTGCATCGCCGGCCGTAATACTAAACGAAGGCATTTTTTGAGCCCAAGTACATGAGATTGCGGTGTAATTACCGTTCGATCAAATTGGTTTTTCTTTAAAATATATTTGATGCTAGATAGAGCATGATACACATACCTGCGATAAGGGTTAAATTCAAACATAAACTGATAATATTTATCGGAATACTCCCCACATCAAACCATAATAAAAATCCTGATATTAGAGCCCCCATAATGCAACAACTCAATGCTAACGGACCATCTATCTTCAAATCGCTAAAAGGACGGAGCACTTCAAAAAAAAGTAAGACTCCTACTAGAAAACAAAGGATTGAAATCGATGATAAAAAGTAATCGTATATATTAATGTTCATAACGTAGATTTCTTGTGATTACACAGTGTCCATATATAGCTAACGCCGCCATTTGCTGAAGGCAACTAATGGGCGGGTTTTGGCCCAGCAGTTGACGTTCAGTAACATTGATTTGTTAGGCTTTATCTACACCCCAAATTCCAGCACCACGTGAGGCGATCAGCAAGAAACCAAAACAAAACATTGTTGCCAGCTCGCCTCCATTTGTAATAGGAAAGATGTCTTTTAATCCATGACCCATCCAGTAAGCGGCCGCCATCGTGCCACTTGCAATGAATGCTACAGGGCGGGTGAACAAACCAACCATAATAAGAAGACCCGCGACCAACTCAATTGCACCCGCCGCATATAACAGAGGATTGAGTGGCCAAGGGAACTCTAGAGGGAAATTGAAAAACTTTTGTGTACCATGCCATATAAATAAAAATCCAGTTACTATTCTGAAAGTAGCATAGATTTGTTCTTGAAAATTATCTAAAAACTTCATGTCATTACTCCGGTTTAATTCATGGGTTTTATTTTATCATTACTGAACTAAAGCACCTGTCCCTGCTAATGATTTCAATAACAGTATAAGCACCTATCGCACATGTCAATTTGATATCAAATCAAGATCAATGTCGCTTAAACAGGCATGTATTTAACACAGAAGTATTTCTTTTATTTATCAATGACTTAATAATTAAGACTGAGAAGTGATGTGCGAACAGAATTTATTATCGAAAGGTGTTCTATTACGACAGGCGTTGCTTAAAGAGTTTTCATACTAGCTGGCCCCACAATATGACGAACATTTTTCTAAAAAAACGCCGCCTTCACAGATAATGTATTGTTATCTTTTCGCTTTTTCACGGGTAGGTAACGCCTGTATATTCTTGTGCTTCATTCCAAAGTCTATTTGCTATTTCATTATCCAGAGCCGCATCGTCAATTATTGCCAACGCAGGAAACCCACTCATCTCATTTTGGCCATCAGGCCCATAATAATCTCCTGGTTGCACACCGACTTTTGTTGCTGCTGCAATCGCAGATAAACTCCCCTGCCAGGCATCCATAAAAACCATGTCTTCTAAGATTTTTGGATCAAGATGTCTTTGTAAATCGGTTTTAGTAAACCCTGGGTGGCAGGCCACAGAAAGGATAGAGTCCTTGTTAGCATTAATTCTCTTACCTAACTCTAGTGCAAAGATAATATTTGCCAATTTGCTTTGATAATATTCTCTTCTCGCATCATATGGTTTCTCAATTTTAAAATTATTAAAATCAATTGATGCGCCTCTATGAGCGAGACTGCTTACCGTCACGACTCTAGAATTTGATGTGCTATTGAGCAACCCGTAAAGTAATCCTGTTAATGCAAAATGGCTTAAAAAATTAACCCCAAATTGAAGTTCAAAACGATCCTTAGTTTTTGACTCAGGTGCCATCATAACGCCAGCATTATTTACCAGAATATCTAATCGATTATGTTTACTCTTGATAGATTCAGAGAAACTTCGCACCGATTTCAAACTTGCCAAATCTACAACGCCTGCTTCGACAGTTCCAGGTAGATTTTCTTTCTCAATTAATTTGATGGCTGTTTTTATTTTACCTTCATTTCTGCCAGCCAGAATCACATCTGCACCAGCACTTGCAAAGGCAAGTGCTGCATAAAAACCGATCCCAGAATTCGCCCCGGTTATCAATACGGTTTTACCCTTTTGACTGTCCAGATTGTTGGTTATCCAATCTTTAAATTGTATATTCATGCTTGATTTCCTCTCATGTTTCAAGACCGATAACGCCTCAGGTGCGATAGTGTTCAGTGCCTTGACTTGTTAAAGCTATTGCTGATTTAAATACGCAATAACTTGGTTAGCATTTTCATTAGGTGGAAAGACAGGGTAAAACACCTTTTGAATAACACCACTGTAAGCAACCAAAGTGATTCGCTTAGATAAAACCATACCTTCTACTTCTAAGGTGGGCAAAGATAATTTATGGATAAATTCTAGATTTCCATCACTAACTAATGAAAATGGTAAATGTAAACGCTTAGCTGCTTCTTTTTGGTAATCAGTTGTTTGAGTACTTAGACCAAACACTACTGCATTTAATTTTTTTAATTCTTCATGGTGATCTCTGAATGAGCAGGATTGTGGTGTGCAACCTCGCGCACCAGGAATTTGATCCCAGCCATCTGGGAGTTCTGTATCTGGACGACCAGTCATTGGATAAATATAAATTACGACATAGCCTGACAGATTAGCGAAATTAACTTGATCATGATTTGTTGTAGCTAAAGCCAAATTAGGAAGATGCATATCTGATAGATGATCGCACGCTCCATCATCTATTGGTTTTGGTAAATTTTGAGGTAACTCATTTAGTAATGTCACTATAATTCCTTTTAGAGTTTAACGCCCCCAATAATAGGCTAAAAATTGTTTGCTAAAATGTGTAGCGAAGCGAAACCGAGAAAACTGTTTTTAGTCCTGCTTTATTGGCTTGTTATATTTCGTTGGCTCATATCTATAATGGCCAGTAATTTTATAATCAAAAATCATGTCATCAATTTTAGGCCCTCGCCCGATATTATGAACAATCATTGGGTTACCTGAAACGGGATCGACCTGATCTATTACCATACCAATATGAGGCAAGTTACCAGGTAACACCCAAGTAACTATGTCACCAACAGAGTAATCCGTCTTATTGTTACTGATTTTTAAATCTTCACCATGTCTTTTAAAGAAGGTTTGTAAATTTGGAACTCTACGATGATCTATGTTCTTGTCTGTTGAATTTAGCCCCCAAATTCTTTTAGAAGGATAAAGTAAAAAATTAGACTTCATATCTTTATGAACTAGCTTTTGTAAATCAGTACCTAATTTCCGATAGGCTCTGATTATAACGTCCGTGCAAACACCTATATTTTGCGGAACGTCACCATTGGGATAAGCAAGTAATATATAAGACCCATCATAAGTAATGTTATGAGTTGTTCTTTCAACCAAGCTTTTAACAATGTCTTGATTAAATTCTGAAGCATTAAGAGCAGAGCTTAGAAATAATAGAAGAAGTGTATATTTGCTCATTACCATCCTTAGAAAGATAACGCTTGCCCAAGCCCTATTGCTTGCGCTTGTTATGTGTTTTTCTTGATAAGCTTAAATTTCGCATATTTATATATTACTAATATGGAAATCCCCCATGCCATTGCTTTAAAGAGGCAATAAAAGAGAACCAAATTGGTCTCGAATGAAACGAAACCATATCTGTTAATCGAAGATTTTGAATTTCTAAATTCGTAACAGCCCCAAACAGCTGATCTCCTAGCCAAAAAAATAGAAATATAGCTGTAAAGACCCACAACAAACTATTTTTAATGCCAAGCTCTTCGAATTTCATTCAGACCTCATGAACACATAACAATACGTGTATGGGAAAAATGTCGTACAACATACTATCTAGGACAAAGGTGAAAATCGATTTCCCCTTTAATCTTCAAGTCGTTAGCGGCCCCCTATAATTCTTTTAAAACATTACAGTCTATTGCTAACAAAATCAGAAATAGGTAAAAAGACATTTGTCCCTTAGCAAATGAATAAGACGCTATATATTTCACCTAAAGCACAAAAGCAGGCTCTTTCTGCGCTCGTTTATCACTTATCAGCTAACGAATTTTCAACTCGTTTAGTAATACGCGTAGACGCATTAAGTAAACGTCCAAGCCAATACAGTCCCAGTGTAATTAAAACAACTAACATCCCTTTATGCTCCCAGCTCAACGATTCTGATTGCAGTATTAACGTATGATTAGCCGCAGCCAATAACACAAACAGCGCTAATGCTAAGCGGTATGGATACTTCCCTGGTTTTGCATCAAATTTCACGTACGTGTCTTTGTTAAACTTTTGGCGCGGGTCTTTACTCGCAACATCGTCTGGTCGCCATCCCGTCGGCATAAACCAAATTCGGACTTTATCCCACTTACTTCCGGCCAGACGTGCATCTTTCCACATAGAATGCATCCAATCAAAATGAGCCATTACCGGATTAAAACTGGTATAGCGTTTGCGTACACCATAGATAACGTCTTCATTTTCTTCTTGATAGGTGCCAAACATACGATCAAACACCATAAAAATGCCACCATGATTTTTATCAATGTATTGATCATTCATACCATGGTGAACGCGGTGCGCAGAAGGTGTTCCAAGAATACCCTCTATCAGTGGTAGTTTGCCGATGGCGCGCGTATGCAGCCAGAATCCATAGAACTTATTAATTAACATTTGGGCGACGAACATTTCTGCTGAGAATCCCAATACGGCCATTATTAGATAAAAAGGCCAGTACATAAAATCTTGTAACGCGCCTTGTCTTAAACCAGCGGTTAAATTAAATTCTTCAGATTGATGATGCGGCACATGCCCCGCCCAAAGAATATTAATTTCATGAGACTTTCTATGTGCCCAGTACCAAAGAAAATCAAAAAGCACTAAGCCAGCGATCCAAGTAATCCAGCTATTATCGGCCAACTCAGTCAAAGAGAAGTTATCATAGATAACTATATAAAGTGCGACCAAGCCCGCTTTTATGAACACCTCTAAAGTCGTCGTAAACATTCCGCAACCAAGACAGCTCAAGCTGTTTCTCAGGTTGTATAAATCTAGGTCTTTAACATGCGAGTAAAGTGCTTCAATAAATATCAACGCAAGAAAAACAGGGATTGCATACTGTAATAGAGTGATATTCATGGTGGGCTTAGCCCCGCAAATTTTCGTCCGTTTAGTGTTTGCATCATTAAACTCGTTATTATTTTTATTGGTTTAATACAATACGTTTCTTTAGAGGTATCTGCTTGTTATATCACGTCACATAATGGTTAATTCATGACACTCCGTTCAATTTCAAGGCAACCCCGCTATTTCCTAACCGAATTGTATACCTGACTTATCACAAACAAACTCGCGGCAGAAACAACAATCGTTGGCCCTGTTGGCGTATCCCAAATAAACGAACATGCCATGCCTGCACACACCGATAACATGCCGATTAAACTCGCGAGCATCGCCATTTGTTCTGGGCTTTTCGCCAAGGGTCTTGCCGCCGCTGCGGGGATAATTAACAAGGCACTAATCAATAATACGCCGACGATCTTCATCGATATCGCGACCACCAGCGCCAGCAATAACACCAGCATGGCTTTTAAACGTTTTACGGGGTAACCATCTATCGCGGCGAGTTCTTCACTCACGGTAGAGGCTAATAAACCGCGCCATTGCCAAATCAATAATCCAATCACCAATGAGCCACCGGCAAAGACCCATAATAAATCGTTCTGGTTCACCGCGAGCAGGTCGCCAAATAGATAGGCCATTAGATCGATGCGCACGTTATCAAAGAAGCTTAATACCACTAAACCAATGGCTAACGAAGAATGAGACAATATTCCTAATAATGTATCCGAAGCGATGCCGGTATACTTGTCCAGCTTTAACAGAATTAACGCTAATGCAGAGCAAGAAACGATCAACGCTAGGGTTAAATGCAAATCAAATAAAATTCCTAGCGTAATACCTAACAAAGCGCCGTGCGCTAAGGTATCGCCAAAAAAAGCCAATCGACGCCAAACCACTAAACTGCCTAAAGGTCCTGCCGTTGCGGCAACGCCTAAGCCTGCGAATAAGGGTAATAACCACCAACTAATCATGATTATGCTCCTTGTTCACAACATCTTGCTCTTGATCCAAATGCTCGCATTCGTCGCTGCTTTCAATATGTCCATCAGCGCAATGGGTGTGATCGTGATGGTGGGTGTAATGAGCAAGCTCTGGGGCTAGCTCATTCATAGGGGCAGGCACCACGAGCTGGCGACCAAACAGCGAATTATATTCATCGCTCACACTGACTTGGTCGGGGTGACCTGAACAACACACGTGGCCGTTCAAACAAATGACTCGATCGGTGGATGCCATTACTAAGTGAAGATCGTGTGAGACCAATACAATGCCGCAACCCAGCTCGTTGCGTAATTCGGGCAGTAGCTGGTACAGCTCACGCTGACCTTGAATGTCGACGCCTTGCACAGGTTCATCCAGCACGAGAAGATGCGGTTCGATCAATAATGCACGGGCCAATAATACGCGCTGCCATTCGCCACCGGAAAGTTGCTGTACCGGCTGCTTGGCTAATGCGGTAATTGATAAGCGCTCGAGCCATTCCTGAACTCTGGCTTTACGCGCTCCTGGGGCGAGCATTAAAAATCCACTGACCGATAACGGTAAGCGATCATCGATGCGTAAGTTTTGTGGCATATAGCCAATGCGTAAGCCTTTGCGTCGAGTTACCTTGCCCGAGTCAGGAGTGTGGAGTCCTAATAAAATGCGCAATAAGCTCGATTTGCCACAACCATTAGGGCCAATAATAGTGACAATTTCATTTTCGCAAATGGCGAGGTCGATATTTTGTAATACGTGACGCGAACCCCAAGTCTGATTGATGCCTTGAGACTGAATCAATGTTTCAGCGTCGCCTTTAACCACCGCTAACTCAGGATTCATGACGATTGCCTTTACCCGCGCGTTGTTTATCTGAGCCCGAGGAACACTGCGGGCAAGTACCGACCACTTCGGTAAGCTGGTGCTCAACTTCAAAATCTTGTGCCTTAGCCGCATCAGATAATGCAGAAAACCAAGGCTCCACATTCATTTCATGAGCTTTGCCACAATCTTTGCAAATTAAAAAGCAACTTTGATGTTCGTGCCCTGGGTGCGAGCAACCGATAAAGGCGTTCAAAGATGCCAAACGGTGAACTAAGCCGAGGTCTAAAAGAAAATCGAGGGCACGATATACAGTTGGCGGCGCCGAGTTGAAACCGTCAGCCGCCAAAGCCGGTAATAAGTCATACGCACCCATCGGCTTGTGGTTTTGCCACACCAGTTCTAATACGCGTTTGCGAACCGGTGTTAAACGCACCCCTTGCTCAGCGCATAATATTGCCGCCTGTTGCAACGCAGTATTGATGCAACCTTGATGATCATGGGGATGGTAAGCAGCGGCAGACATGGGTATTCACTCTCTCGGTAATAAAAGGTTATAATATTACACTTTACTGCCTGTTGCATCGATTTCTACTGCACGCCAATTTATGAAGCTGCCTATTATGAAAGCCCCTGTTATGAAAACCCCTGTTATGAAAACTCTTACGTCCATGTTACGGATACTACCTAGCCTGCTGTCGATCTGCTTTTTTTCACAGGCAGTAGAGGCTCGGCTTCTGGTATCAAACAAGCCTCTGGCGTTAATCGCTGCTGCGACTTACCCGGCCGACCAGATTGATATCTTGGTGCCCGATGGTATGTCTCCGCATGATTACAGCTTGCGCCCATCGGATATTGGTAAGATTCGCCAAGCGGATAAAATCTTGTGGGCTGGCGATCACATGGAGCCTTATTTAACTAAATTCGCGGCCAAGTTTGCTAAGCAAGCGGAGGATACTAATGCCGGTCAATCGCTATGGCTAGACGCGACGCACTTAATGGAAGAGTTGGGTTTGTATGGCAGTGATCCTCATGTTTGGTTGTCGCCAGAGCTGGCCATTGAAATCAGTCAGCGTATTGCTGAGTGGAATCCAGTTGATAAAGTACACGCGCTAAAAGATCATCAAGACTTTGCGAATGAGTTAACGACGTTAGTCGCTGCGAGCAAGGCTCAGTTAGCGCCGTTAAAGCACCATGGATTCTTTGTTTTTCATCAGGCTTATGACTATTGGTTTCAAGCGATCGACATTAAGCCACTAGGGGCTTTTACCTTATCCCCTGAGCGAAAGCCCGGTGCTCGCCATGTTCAAAATATGCGTAACCAGCTGCAGAATAAAGAAGTGTCCTGCGTGTTATCTGAGCCACAATTTAGCCCAGCGTTAATCAATACGGTGGTCAATGGTTTAGCCATTCAACGCGGTGAACTCGATCCACTGGCGGGTGCCAGTGCATTAACCAAAACGGCGTATATCGATTGGTTGAGCGCTATGACGAAGACGTTGGCTGAGTGTCTTAAATAGTACTAAATACCTGTTTTAAATAGTGACGGTGATACTGACCATAAAGAGTGAACGCAGGATCGTTAATAAGCTGCTTGATGAATTAATTTTTCCCGCGCATAGTAGATAAAAGCAAAAAAAAGGATTGCCTTGTGATATCTACGGCAGAAGATTTATTGCACACCTTGCGACAGCAAGGCACGAGCAATACAGCAAACGATGAACCTAATTCACTGCTAAGCAACTACAAGCGTATACGTCAGCAGTCATTAAAACTCTGCCATGCACTTGAAACAGAAGATTTTGAGTTGCAAGCGGATGCTTTTGTCAGCCCCATAAAATGGCACCTTGCCCATACCAGTTGGTTTTTCGAAACGTTCGTTCTTAAAAATACTCCTGACTATCAAGTCTTCCATCCGCAGTTCGAAACTCTGTTTAACTCTTATTACAACGCCGTTGGCAAACAATACCCTCGCGATAAACGCGGTTTAATGTCTCGTCCAACGGTGCAAGAAGTAACAGCCTATCGCCAATATGTAGATCAACGGTTACATCGACTGTTAACTGAAACCGATGCGGTAACGAAAGAGCAAAGTGATCTTATTATTCTTGGTTTAAATCACGAGCAACAGCACCAAGAATTGATGCTGACCGATCTAAAGTATAACTTCTCTTTTAATCCGCTTTATCCTATTTATGCAAAATCTAAATTCCCGCCGCATCAAGCGCCCGATAGTAATCAAGAGACTGAGGTGGAACCTATTCGGTTTATCGAATTTGATGGTGGCATTTATAACGTTGGCCATAAAGGCATCGGTTTTAGTTTTGATAATGAAACACCTCGCCACCAAACGTTATTACACGATTTTCGCATTGCTGATCGCTTAATTACCAATCAAGAGTATTGCCGCTTTATTGATTCTGGGGGTTATCAAGATCCGCAATATTGGTTAGCCGACGGTTGGGCTTGGGTACAAGATAATAATATTACGGGCCCTTTGTATTGGCAGTTAGAAAGTGAAGGCGTTGAGAGTGAAGAGCCGCAAACTCCGCAACGCTATGAATTTCGCTTAACGGGCTATGGTCAACTTCATCCTCAGCAACCGGTAACTCATGTCAGCTTTTATGAAGCCGATGCTTACGCGCGCTGGGCAGGCAAACGTTTGCCCTCTGAATATGAGTGGGAAGTGGCGACTAAGAAACGAACGATCTCTGGCACCTTTGTTGAATCTCGAAGCTTTCATCCATTGCAATTAGCCGCTAATAATAAGACCTCTGCTGATAGTACTAAAGATGACATGAAACAATTGTTTGGCGATTGTTGGCAGTGGACCCAAAGCGCTTATGCACCTTATCCTGGTTTTAAGATTCCGGCAGGTGCTGTCGGTGAATATAACGGCAAGTTCATGTGCAATCAGATGGTTTTACGCGGTGGCTCTTGTGCAACACCTAAGGATCATTTACGTGCGACTTATCGAAACTTTTTTTACCCACAAGACCGCTGGCAGTTTACCGGCATTCGTTTAGCGGAAGATGTTTAATTTTTATTTGGCCGAAGGGATTCACTTGTTATGAATTTAAATCAACCACAAAACGCGACGGCTTCTTCGGTACGCAGAGGTTTACGTTTTTTTGATGATCAACCTGTTGCTCAAGATATTCTTTCCGAGGTAATTGCCGGTTTAAGCCAACCCCAGAAAGTTTTACCCGCAAAGTATTTTTATGATGAGAAAGGTTCAAAAATATTCGAGGCGATTACTCAACTTCCCGAATATTACCCGACTCGCATTGAAATTAATTTATTACGCCAGCATCGTGAAACGATTGCTCAGTTAGTTAAGGATGATGTCTGGCTTTTAGAATATGGCAGCGGTGCCAGTTTAAAAATTCGCTTATTACTACAAGCAATTAAACCTAATTGTTATGTTCCGATGGATATTTCTAAGGATTTTTTATTAGCCTCAGCCGAAAGTTTAATGGAAGATTATCCGTGGCTGAATGTTTACGCGGCGTGTGTGGATTACTCCCAACCAGTGCGTTTACCTGCCGACATGATTACCAGTGCACAGAAGCTAGGGTTTTTCCCTGGCTCCAGTATCGGCAATTTTTCCCCGCAAGAGGCACAGGTTTTTTTGCACGGCGTTCGTAATACGTTAGGCAAAGAGGGTGCCATGCTGATCGGTATCGACTTGCAAAAAGACCCGCACGTTTTAGAAGCAGCGTATAACGATTGCCAAGGTGTTACCGCCGCCTTCAACTTAAATATTTTACATCATATTAATAGTGTTTTAGGTACTCAGTTTAATGCTGAATATTTCGAACATAAAGCAATTTACAGTGAAGAGAAAGATCGCATCGAAATGCATCTGGTCAGCACAATGGATCAGATTGTGAACATATCAGATACGTCGAATATCGGCGGAGAATCTAAGAACGTTATTTTCAAAACGGGTGAAAGCATTCATACCGAAAATTCATATAAATACTCTAAACAAGGGTTTACTGAGTTAGTTGAGGGTGCGGGCTTTGACGTGCGCGAATGCTGGATTGATGATAAAAACTACTTTGCGATGTTTTATTTAAACTGCTGCTGATTTATTGATTTAAGCGTCATGATAAAGGACTTTACCATGACGTCATCATCATTATTTAATACTGCGTTTCGCGATGACGAATCAGTTTCAGAAAATATTCCATGGGATCTTTCTCTGTTGTGACTAAGGCCGCCATAGGGTCTCTCGCAATCACGTCAGCGTGATGCTGCTGAATCACCAAACGGCTCAACCAAAAGCGTAACGCTGCGCCACGTAAGCATAGGCCCCAAGACTGCTGCTCAAGCGGCGTTAACTCACGCACAGATTGATAGCCAGCAAACAACGCGGGCAATAAGTCAGTCTGCCAATCTCCCGCACCGTTTGTACACCAGTCGTTGGCTACAATCGCCAGATCAAATAACCAAGAATCTTGGCAAGAATTATAAATATCTAGAATCGCACCGAGCTGATCACTGCCATCGTCCATGCGTTCGAACAGCGCATTATCGTGAAATAAATCACCATGAATTAAACCTCGAGGAAGCTCATACCAACGTTCAGTATTTGATTCTTGAAATTCAACTTCGTCGATCAGAACTTGCTGTTGCTCATCGGTCAGTAGCTCAGAAGTCATGCTCGCCTGGATTAACTCGCGACCAACTTCTGGCCACCACCGTAAACCACGATCATTTTCTTCTAAGCCTTCAAGTCCCTTACCCGCCAAATGAAAGCGCGCCAAGGCAGCACCAATTTGAATGCAGTGCTGAACATTTAAATTTTCTGGATGACGGCCCGGTAAACACAGACATAGAATCGCAGGCTTGCCTTTTAATTCGTGTAAATAGAGGCCCGCATTATCAGCAATTGGCCCTGGAACAGGTACGTCTTGCTCGGCTAAATGACGGCCAATATTAATAAAGCCTTCAACCTGCTCAGCATCATGGTGCTCAAAAATAGTTAACACATATTTGTTATCGCCAGCCGTAACAAAGAAGTTAGTATTCTCAACACCCGTACTGATGCCTTGATGACTTTCATAATCACCCAAAGAGTATTGACAAAGGTAGGCAGCGACTTCGCTCGCTGAAAGATCGGTATAAACAGACATGAATTAGAACTTTATAAAATCAAGGGTGGCCCATGAACCTATTACGATTCATGGCCAATTTAAGCGCTAGGCTAACCAGCGTCGACGGTTACTTCTGTGACTACCAACGAAAAATAACCCAGCTAGGTACTGATATATCGGGTGTATCAGACTGGGTGTACTGTCCGCCTTCCGTTTCTTGAACGTCAGAGGGTTTTAAATAATACGGTTTTCCGTACTTTGGTACCACTTTAATTTCGACTACCTCTCCACCACGACGATACTCATAAAATGTTTTATCGCCGTCGTTACGAATAACAACCTCTTCACCCGTTGGATTTGCAGCCACTTTCATCGCAACGACAGGCGTGCCAATCAGTATAAATACAGATGTGAAAGCCACAAGAAGGGAACGCATCATGGTAAGCTATGCCTCATTCAAATATTAAAAAACATCTCTCTTTTTATTGTACTCTTTTTACGCCCTAGCGCACTTAGAAACACACAACAAAATGACAGACCGCGATGGATTTATTTACGTTATGCCTGCACCTATATTATCAGAATCGGCAACCGCACCCGCGATCTTAGTCGACGGTTCATCTTACTTATTCCGCGCCTACCACGCCATGCCGCCTCTAACCAATTCAGATGGCCACCCAACGGGGGCTATCCGTGGCGTGATCAACATGATGCGAAAACTGCAAAAAGACTACCCTGAATCACAAATAATCGTAATTTTTGATGCTAAAGGGAAAACTTTCCGCAACGATATGTACCCAGAATACAAGGCCAATCGCCCTTCAATGCCGGATGAATTGCGGGTTCAGATTCAACCCATTCACGACATTATTAAGGCCATGGGTTTACCACTATTGGTGATTCCTGACGTAGAAGCCGATGACGTGATTGGTACTCTGGCTAATCAAGCCACGACGGCTAAGCGTGACGTAATTATCTCCACTGGCGATAAAGACATGGCGCAGCTGGTTAACGAACATGTAAGCCTGATTAATACCATGACCGATACCTTTATGGATATTGAAGGCGTGATCGAAAAGTTCGGCGTGCGTCCCGATCAGATTATAGATTACCTATCCCTAATGGGTGACAAGGTCGATAACATTCCAGGCGTAGAAAAGTGCGGTCCTAAAACAGCCGTTAAGTGGCTTGCCGCTTACGAAACCATGCAGGGCGTTATGGATAATGCCGACGCGGTGAAAGGCAAGATCGGTGAAAACCTTCGCGCAGCATTAGACTTTTTACCACTGTCCTACGATTTAGCCACGATCAAGCTAGACGTAGCGCTAGAGCAGTCGCTGACCGACATCGAAACTCAGCCTGTGGACAAAGAAGCGCTTCTAGCTTCGTTCAATGAGTTCGAGTTTAAAACTTGGGTGACTGAACTGGGCGGCAAGGTCGCTGAAAAAGCAGCTTCATCTAAATCTGCTGCAGGTGATGTAGCCGATGACTCTTCAGAAGAGATTGCGCCACCCGCTGAAGATATAGACACTGAATATAAAACAATTTTCGACCAAGCAGAATTAGACGAATGGTTTGAAAAACTAAGCAAGGCTGAGCTGTTCGCCTTCGATACCGAAACAACGTCGCTTAATTATATGGAAGCGGAAATCGTCGGCATCTCGTTCTCGGTTGAAGTCGGCAAAGCGGCTTATGTACCCCTAGCCCACATTGGTCCGGATACACTATTGGAAGATGCGCCAGTTCAACTAGATCGCGCGACTGTTTTAGCTCAATTTAAACCGCTATTAGAAAGTACCGAACACAAGAAGGTAGGCCAACATCTTAAATACGACGCTCACGTGCTGGCGAACTACGGCATTGAGTTAAAAGGTATTCAGTTCGATACCATGCTCGAATCTTATGTGCTTAATTCGGTCGCAACTCGTCACGATATGGACAGCTTAGCGTCGTATTACTTGAATACAAAAACAATCAAGTATGAAGAAGTAGCCGGCAAGGGCGCAAAGCAGATCACCTTCGATAACGTTGAAATCGCCATCGCGGGCCCTTACGCCGCGGAAGATGCTGATATCACATTGCGCCTGCATCAAACGCTTTGGGCTCAGCTGAATGCCAGTGATAAAGAAAGATTGAAATCAGTCTTTGAAACCATCGAGCTACCATTGATTGATGTTCTTACCAAGATTGAAGCCAACGGTGCGTTGATCGACGCCGATATATTGCACGAGCAAAGTGCTCAGCTATCCAGCCGTTTGGTCGAACTAGAACAGCAAGCCCACGATGTGGCAGGGCAGGTATTCAACCTTGGTTCTCCGAAACAGTTAGCCGAGATTTTATTCGAGAAACTCGAATTGCCGGTGGTGAAGAAAACGCCCAAAGGGGCACCGTCAACCGCAGAAGAAGTATTGGTTCAGCTGGCCGAAGAATATGAGTTGCCAAAACTGATCTTAGAAAACCGCAGCTTAAGTAAGTTGAAATCAACGTATACCGACAAGCTACCACTCATGATTTGCCCGCGCACTGGCCGAGTGCATACCTCTTATCATCAAGCGACAGCGGTAACCGGGCGCTTATCTTCGACAGAGCCAAACTTACAGAACATTCCAATCAAGAGTGAAGAAGGTCGCCGTATTCGTGATGCGTTCATCGCACCCGACGGCTACACCATGGTCGCGGCGGATTACAGCCAGATCGAATTACGCATCATGGCGCATCTATCGAATGACGAAGGTTTATTAACCGCCTTTGCCAACGGTGTTGATGTGCACACCGCAACCGCTGCCGAAGTCTTTGGCGTCACGATCGAAAACGTTGAGCCGAATATGCGCCGCAGCGCCAAAGCGATTAACTTCGGCTTGATCTACGGCATGTCGGCCTTTGGTTTAGCCAAGCAGCTGGGCATTGGTCGCGGCCAAGCTCAAGAGTACGTCGACTTATACTTTGAACGTTATCCTGGAGTGAAATCTTACATGGACAATACGCGCGCGGATGCCGCGGATATTGGTTATGTAGAAACCCTCTTTGGTCGTCGCTTATATCTTCCTGACATCAACGCGAAAAATGGTCAACGTCGTCAGCATGCAGAACGCACCGCAATCAATGCCCCTATGCAGGGCACTGCTGCGGATATTATCAAGAAAGCCATGATCAAGGTTGCTGCTTGGTTAGCGACAGACGAATTTGACGCGCAAATGATCATGCAAGTACACGATGAATTGGTATTAGAAGTTAAAACCGAGCAGTTAAACGCTTTCACTGCCAAGCTGAAAAACATTATGGAAGATGCCGCGGAGCTAGCCGTGCCTTTAATTGTGGAAGTAGGGTCCGGTAAAAATTGGGGCGAAGCACATTAATGTAACGTGATGTGCACTAAAGTGGAAAAATAGAAAAATAGATCTATAATTGATTATAGGTAAGCGGATAGGTGCTGCCAAAATTTTTATTAGTTCTAACGTTAGCAATAATATTGCTTTCCTTCGGTGATTCCCCAAAGATCCGAAGCCTAGCTCGATTGATTTCCCCCATTATCAATCGGGCTTTTTTTGTCTGCTAAAACGGCCTTAGACCGAATCATCGTTAACTTTAACGCAAAAAAAACCCTTACCGCGTTAACAGTAAAGGCTTATCTATAAATAATTCGCTTATAGATTAGGCTTCTGGTTCTTCACCCTCAACCACCGTATTTTCCATAAACCATTTTGTGAGATGCTTGCGCAATTCTTTCACACCATCACTTTTCGTTGATGAGAACATCTGTACCGTCGCCATATCGCCCATGTTAGCAACGGCTTTTCTTACTTGCAGCATGGTTGCAGACGCAGGGCCACGCTTCAGCTTGTCGGCTTTGGTAAGTAGAATGTGCAATGGCATATTCGATTCGTGTGCCCAATCGACCATGGTTTTGTCGAATTCGGTCATTGGATGACGAATATCCATCACCAATACAAGCCCACGAAGGCATTCGCGCTTATCTAAATAAGTGCTTAACTGTTTTTGCCACTCAATTTTTATCGCTTTGGGTACTTTAGCGAAGCCATAACCAGGCAAATCCACTAAGCGATAAGGTGTTTCATCGACTTGGAAAAAATTAATTAGCTGCGTACGACCCGGTGTTTTACTGGTTCGAGCTAATTTAGTTTGTTCGGTTAAAGCATTAAGAGCACTCGACTTACCCGCGTTAGAGCGGCCTGCAAAGGCTATCTCTACGCCGTCCCATTGGGGGCACTGAGTGAACTTTGCGGCGCTTTGCATGAACCGAGTATTGGTATAAATTAGTGTTTGTGGATTTAACATAAGGTAAACGTAATGACCGTTAGGAAATTAATGGTATATAATGATCGGCTTTTGTAATCCGACAATGAATTGTATCATAGTCGGGTGGCTCAAAGCCGTGCATTTTTAACTAGCTCCCAAAGAGGTATTTCTACATGAAAAAAATCGCATTTCTTGCAGCTCTAGTTGCAGCGACTAGCTTTAACGCCAACGCTTTTGATGTTGACACTAAATATCAGCAATCTTGTGGCATATGCCATTCTATGGGTGTTGCTGGCGCGCCTAAAGCTTTTGACGAAGCCGCTTGGGC